>JANNXB010000025.1:0-5721 GCA_031409355.1 Betaproteobacteria bacterium
GTCGACCGGCGCCTGCTTCTGGTAGATGCAGGCCTTCATGCAGTCGTTGCAGATGCGGTGGCCGGTGGCCGCCACCATCGGGTTGTCGACGCAGATCACCGCCAGCGCGCCGATCGGCTGGCCGCGGGTCTTGACCATGTGGAACTCGGAAATCTTTTCTTCGAGCGGGCAGCCGGCGAGGGGCACCCCGAACTGGGTTTTCCTGAATCCAGTAGCCGGGGCCTTTTCCTTCAGCCCTTTCGCGCAGGAGTCTTTCTCCTGCTCATGGCACCAGATGCAGTAGTTCGCCTGGTCCAGCGCTCCGGTGAGGTCGGTGCCATGGTCCGTGAGCGCGAACCCGTCTCGCTGGCGCAGGTGCTCGAGGCTGTGCTTCGCGAAGCCCTGCGACGTGTCGGTATGCACCGGCACGAGGCGCATGAAATCCAGCTTTAGCGGCGTCTTGAACAGCACGCCGCTTCGATGCTTTGCCTTGCCTTCGGGCGTGAGCACCGCCCAGGCAGCGTAGCGGGCGGCGCCTTCGATTTCCTTTTCAAACTGCTTTTCATCGGCACCCCACGCCGTCACGCGGCGGGCAAAGTCGAGTTCCGAAGAAAAATCAAACCCTGCCGGCGTTGCGTCCTCCGGCTTCACCTTGTGCAGCGCGCGGCGCTGAACGAACAACCGCTTGACTGACCACAGCGGCGCGAGCTCGTTGTGCTTCGCGGCGAGTGCCTGCGCTTCGGCCTCGATGCCGAACAGCTTCGCGATGAAATCCTCCAGGTGCGGGGCAAGGGCGACGATCAGCTCGGATTCCGCTTTCCCTGTGAGCGGATTGCTTCTTGCCTCAAGCAGTTTTTTCTGAAGATCGGAATCAAGAAACGACAGGAAGGCGCTGTCGAGGCGCAGCAGGCCGTCGCGCGCGTAAAGGTCTTCGAACTGCAGGCCGAAAGCGAGTTTCATGCGGGGTAGAATTATCGTCCAAACATGGGAGGCTGATAGATGCAAATCAGAAATAGCATATTCCTCATCACCGGCGGCGCCTCGGGGCTCGGCGCGGCGACGGCACAGATGGCGGCGGCCAACGGCGCCAAGGTCGTGATCGCGGACCTGCAGGCGGAAGCCGGCGAGAAGCTGGCACAGGAGATCGGCGGGAAGTATTGCAAGTGCGACGTCACCTCGGAGGCCGACGGCAAGGCCGCGGTGGAAGCGGCGGTCAAGGGATTCGGTGGCCTGCATGTGCTCGTGAACTGCGCCGGGATCGGCGTCGCCGAACGTACTGTCGGCAAGGATGCGCCGCATGACCTAGCCCGTTTCACCAAGGTCATCACCATCAACCTCATCGGCACCTTCAACATGATCCGCCTCGCCGCGGACGCGATGATCAAGGCTGGCCCGAACGCGGCCGGCGAGCGGGGCGTGATCATCAACACCGCGTCGGTGGCCGCCTACGACGGCCAGATCGGCCAAGCTGCCTATTCCGCCTCGAAGGGCGGGGTGGTCGGCATGACGCTGCCCATTGCGCGCGACCTTTCGCGCAACGGCGTGCGCGTGGTGACTATCGCGCCAGGCCTGTTCCTCACGCCCATGCTGCTTGGCCTGCCGAAGGAAGCGCAGGACTCGCTCGGCAAGCAGGTGCCGTTCCCGTCGCGTCTTGGCAAGCCCGAGGAATATGCTTCGCTGGCGAAGCACATCGTCGAAAACGAGATGCTGAACGGCGAGACGATCCGCCTGGACGGCGCGATCCGGATGGCGCCGAAGTAACTAGAGCGCGGAAGGCGGGAGGGGCTGTTCCTTCATGTGCTGCTTGAACAGCTTCGAGCGCGCGACGTAGCCCTCCGAGACCTTCAGAAGCCCCGCGATCTGTTCGGGCGTCAGGTCGCGGACCACCTTCGCCGGCGAACCGACCGCCAGCACGCCCGGCGGGATGACCTTGCCCTCGGATACCAGCGAATTCGCGCCGATCAGCGAGCCGGCGCCAATTTTCGCGCCGTTCAGGATCACGCTGTTGATGCCGATCAGCGTGCCGTCGCCGACCGTGCAGCCGTGCAGCATGACTTTATGGCCGATGGTGACGCGCTTTCCTATCGTTAGCGGGAAGCCCGGATCGCAATGCAGAACCGAGCCGTCCTGGATATTGGTCGCTTCGCCGATGTGCACCTGGTCGTTGTCGGCGCGGATCACCACGCCGAACCAGATGTTGACTTCGTTTTCCAGAATGATGGAACCTGCGAGCGTGGCGTCGTAGGCGATGTAGTGATGATCGCCGCGAAATTCGACGCGGCGCTCGTTCAGGGAAAAAATCGGCATGGTTGGCCGGTATCATATCTCCCGCCATGAAACACAGCGAATCCCTGTTCTTCGACATCCGTGGCCTGCGTTACCACGTCCGGCACTGGCAGGGAAAGGCTGAACGAAAGATCGTTCTGCTGCACGGCTGGATGGATGTCTCGGCTTCGTTCCAGTTCCTCGTCGATGCATTGTCGACCGACTGGGATGTATACGCGCCCGACTGGCGCGGCTACGGGCTCACGGCCTGGTCGGGTTCCGACAATTACTGGTTTCCCGACTACATCGGCGACCTGGACGCGCTGCTCGACCGGATCCAGCCCGAATCCCCGGTCAACCTCGTCGGCCACAGCCTGGGGGGCAACGTCGGCGGACTGTACGTGGGTATCCGGCCGGCGCGCATCGCGCGCTTCGTCAACCTCGAGGGTTTCGGCATGCCCCTGACGCGGGCCGAGCAGGCGCCCAAGCGCTATGCGCGCTGGATGGATGAACTGAAAGAGACGCCGGGCTGGAAACCCTATGCCGATTACGCGGAGCTGGCGAGCCGCCTGCAGAAAAACAATCCGCGCCTGAAGCGCGAACGCGCGGAGTTCCTCGCACGGCACTGGGGCAAGGAAGCGGAGGGGGGTGGCGTGGTCCTGCGCAGCGATCCGGCGCACAAGCTGGTGAACGCCACGCTCTACCGGCTGGACGAGGCACGCGCCTGCTGGGCGCAGGCGAGCGCGCCGGTGCTCTGGGTTGACGCGGAACACTCGGAAACGCGGGTGCGCATGAAACTGACCGAAGAGGAACTGGCCGAGCGGCGTTCGGCGTTCAAGGACCTGCGCCACCACACCGTGAAGGATGCGGGCCACATGCTGCATCACGACCAGCCCGAGCAGGTGGCCCGCCTGATCGAGGAGTTCCTGGTCTGATAAAATTTTCCTCTCGATGGATGTAAGCAACTTAGTTCAAACCGTCGCCATCTATGCGCTCCCGGTCCTTTTCGCGATCACGCTGCACGAGGCGGCGCACGGGTACGTCGCGCGCCACTTCGGCGACATGACGGCTTACGCGCAGGGACGCATCAGCCTAAACCCTGCGCGGCACATCGACCTGGTGGGCACCATCATCGTGCCCATCGCGATTCTGCTGGCCACCAAACTAGCCGGCAGCAGCGGCTTTCTCTTCGGCTGGGCGAAACCGGTGCCGGTGAACTACTCGGCCCTGAAGCATCCCAAGCGCGACATGATGTGGGTGGCGGCCGCGGGCCCGGCTTCCAACCTGGTGATGGCGCTTGGATGGGCGCTACTCTACAAGCTGGGCCTTGCCATGGGGCCGGGCGACTACGCCACGCCGTTGAAGCTCATGAGCGTCGCCGGCATCGAAGTCAACCTGGTGCTGATGCTGCTAAACCTGCTGCCGATCCTGCCGCTGGACGGCGGGCGCATCGTCGCCAGCCTGCTGCCGGCGCGCATGTCCTGGCAGTACTCGAAACTCGAACCCTGGGGCTTTCCGATTTTGCTGCTGCTGATGTTCACCGGCTACCTGGGCGTGATCCTCACGCCGATGATCAGGGCTTCCTTCAACGTCATCGGAACGGTGTTCAGGTTCTGAGCCATGTTTGAAACCCGAGTCCTTTCCGGCATGCGCCCCACCGGTGCGCTCCACCTGGGCCACTACCACGGTGTGCTAAAGAACTGGGTCAAGCTGCAGGCGGAGCATCCGTGCCTGTTCTTCGTTGCTGACTGGCATGCGCTGACCACCGACTACGAGAACCCGGGCGCGCTGCAGGAAGTCGGCACCGACATGGTGATCGACTGGCTGGCATCGGGCGTGGACCCGACCCAGGCGACGCTCTTCGTGCAATCGCTTGTCCCCGAGCACGCCGAGCTGCATTTGCTGCTGTCGATGATGACGCCGCTCGGCTGGCTGGAACGCGTGCCGACCTACAAGGACCAGCAGGAAAAGCTCTCCGACAAGGATCTGACGACGTACGGGTTCCTCGGCTATCCGCTTCTGCAGGCGGCGGACATCATGATTTACCGGGCCAAATACGTTCCCGTGGGCGAGGACCAGGTGCCGCACATCGAATTCACCAGGGAACTCGCGCGCCGCTTCAACCATCTCTATGGACGCGAGCCGGGCTACGAGGACAAGGCCAAGGCGGCGGTGAAGAAAATGGGCAGCAAGAAGGCGCGGTTGTTCAACGAATTCCGCACCAAGTTCCTCGAAAGCGGGGATGGGGAGGCGCTAAAGCGCGCGCAGGCGCTGCTGGACGAGCAGCAGAACATTCCGCGCGGCGACCGCGAGCGCCTCTTCGGCTGGCTAGAAGGCAGCGGCAGGAAAATCCTCGTCGAGGCAGAGGCGCTGCTGACGGAAGCATCCAAGCTCACCGGGCTCGACGGCCAGAAGATGTCGAAGTCGTACGGCAACGCGATCGGCCTGCGCGAAGAGCCGGATTCGGTGGCGAAGAAGATCAAGACCATGCCGACCGACCCGGCGCGCGTGAAGCGCACCGACCCGGGCACGCCGGAGAAATGCCCGGTCTGGAACATGCACCTCGTGTATTCCGGCGAGGAAAGGCAGAAGTGGGTTCGCAAGGGCTGTACCACGGCAGGTATCGGCTGCCTGGAGTGCAAGCAACCGGTGATCGATGCCGTGCTCGCGGAACTCGCGCCCATCCGCGAGCGTGCGCAGGCCTACCTGGACGATCCGACGCTGGTGAAGAACATTCTCGCCGATGGCTGCGACAAGGCGAGGGCACTTGCGACGGAGACCATGCGCGAAGTGCGCGAAGCGATGGGATTGTCCTACACATGATCGACGCTGCCGCTCCGCAGTTGCCCCTTTCGCCGCGCTTCGCGACGATCTACGGCGAGCCGCTGACCGAGATTCCGGTCGACCTCTACATTCCGCCGGACGCGCTGGAAATCCTGCTGGACGCCTTCCAGGGGCCGCTCGACCTGCTGCTGTACCTGATCCGCAAGCAGAACCTTGACGTGCTCGACATACCGATGGCGCCGCTGACGCGCCAGTACCTGGAATACGTCGAACTGATGCGCACCAAGAACCTTGAGCTCGCCGCCGAGTACCTGGTGATGGCGGCCATGCTGATCGAAATCAAGTCGCGCATGCTGCTGCCGCGCCCGCCGGTGGTGAACGAGGAGGAAGACCCGCGCGCCGAGCTGGTACGCCGCCTGCTCGAATACGAGCAGATGAAAAAGGCGGCGCAGCTGCTCGACGCGCTGCCGCAGGTCGGGCGCGACGTGTTCGCGGTCTCGGTCCTGGTCGAGCGCACCGCGGTGGAGCGGCTGCCCGACGTGCACCCACGCGATTTGGCGGACGCCTGGCGCTCGCTGCTGTTCCGCGCGCGCCTGTCGAAGCACCATCGCGTGTCGCGCGAGGAGCTTTCGGTGCGCGAGCACATGAGCCAGATCCTGCGCCGGCTGAAGGAAAGCCGGGTGCTCGAGTTCA
>JANNXB010000026.1:0-2301 GCA_031409355.1 Betaproteobacteria bacterium
CCCGGTCCTTGTAGGAAACGAGATGGAATCTGCCCCAGGGCGTTTCGATATCGCGTTCGGCGGCACGCTGCACCATGGACTCGTTGCGGCTGCGGTATTCGATCAGGTCCGCGATGGTGCCGATCTTGAGCCGGTGCCCGGCGGCGAATTCCAACAGGTCCGGCAGGCGCGCCATGGTGCCGTCCGCGCGCATGATCTCGCACAGCACCGCCGCGGGCGTGAGGCCCGCCAGTCGCGCGAGGTCGCAGCAGGCTTCGGTGTGCCCGGCGCGCACCAGCACGCCGCCATCCTGCGCGACGAGCGGGAACACGTGCCCGGGCTGGACAATGTCATTTGCAGTTGAATTTTGTGAACCAGCAATTTTTATTGTCAGGGCCCGGTCATGCGCCGAAATCCCGGTGGCGATGCCTTCGGCGGCCTCGATCGAGGCGGTGAAATTGGTGCCGTGGCGCGAACGATTGTCGCTCACCATCGGCTTGAGTCCGAGCCGCTCGGCGTGCGCCACCGTCAGCGGCATGCAGATCAGGCCGCGGCCGTGCGTGGCGAGGAAATTGACCTTCTCGGGCGTGACGAAATCCGCGCCGAAGACCAGGTCGCCCTCGTTCTCGCGGTCCTCATCGTCGACCAGCACGACGATGCTGCCCGCCCGGATCTCGGCGATGATCTCGGCGGTCGGGCTGATCGTGGCTTGCTCGCGGCGCATGGTTTGACCCTCACGCGGATTATATGCTCGCGCCGCCCGCTTTTACTCCTTGGCTTCGGCCTCGGGCGCCTCGGCGCGCTCGCCGAGCTTTTCACGGATGCGCGCGCTCTTGCCCGAGCGCTGGCGCAGGTAGTAGAGCTTCGAGCGGCGCACTTCGCCTTTGCGCTTGACCTCGATGCCGGCGATCAGCGGCGAATAGGTCTGGAAGGTGCGCTCGACGCCCTCGCCCGAGGAGATCTTGCGCACGATGAAGGCGGAGCGCAGGCCGCGGTTGCGCCTGGCGATCACCACGCCTTCGAAGGCCTGCTCGCGCTTCTTGTCGCCCTCGACCACGTTGACGCGCACGATTACGGTGTCGCCCGGCGAAAACTCGGGGACGATCTTCTTCATGCGCTGCATCTCTTCCTGCTCTAGCTTCTGGATCAGGTTCATTTTCCAATTTCTCCACGTTCCCGCTGGAATTCCTCCAGCAACTTTCGTTCGTCGTCGCTCAACTTCCTCGCCGCGAGGAGATCGGGCCTCCGCAGCCAGGTCCTGCCCAACGCCTGCTTCAACCGCCAGCGCCGGATGTTCTCGTGGTGCCCCGACATCAGCACCTCTGGCACTTTCTCACCCTCGTAAATCTCGGGGCGCGTGTACTGCGGTCCATCGAGCAGCCCCTGCACGAAGGACTCCTCCACCGCCGACTGCTCGCCGCCCAGCGCGCCGGGAATCTGGCGCACCACCGCGTCGATCACCGCCATCGCCGCCAACTCGCCGCCGGAGAGCACGTAATCCCCGATCGACAGCTCTTCATCCACCCGGCGCCGGATCAGTCGTTCATCCACGCCTTCGTAGCGACCGCACAGCAAAGTCATTGCTTCCCTGCCCGCCAGCTCCATCACCTTTTCGTGATCGAGCCTGCGGCCCTGCGGCGAGAGGTAAATCACCTTCCCGCCCCCCGCATCCCGCGCGGCATCCAGCGCCTGCTCCAGCGGCTCGGCCAGCATCAGCATGCCGGGCCCGCCGCCGTACGGCCGGTCATCGACCGTCCGGTAATTGTCCCTGGTGAAATCGCGCGGGTTCCACAACCCGAGCGACCAGAGCCCCGTTTCCAGCGCCCGCCCGCTGATGCCGCTATGCGTTACCGCCGCGAACATCTCCGGGAACAGCGTCACCACATCGAAACGGATCACCAATCCGCACCCCACTCCACATCGATCCGCTTCTTCTGCAGATCGACCTTCTTTACATACGCCGGAACGAAGGGCAGCAATCTTGTCATTTCGCCCGACACTTCCATTACATCGTGCACGCCGTTGGAAGACATCTGCCTCACCACGCCGAGCACCACGCCCTGTTCGTTCACCACCTCCAGCCCGACCAGGTCGGACCAGTAGTATCGTCCTTCGCCCGCCGCGGGCCGCGGTATCGACACCGGCCAGCCCTTGAGCAACTGCGCCTGCTCCGGGCTCTCAATGCCCGCGAGCTTCGCGAGCAGCGTTCCCGAGTGCACCTTGGATTCCTTCACCGTCCGCGCTTCGCCGCCGATCCACCAGACCGGCGCCGCGGCGAGCAGTTCGGGCTCGTCCACCACCACCCTGAGCCAGCCGCGCACG
>JANNXB010000027.1:0-2039 GCA_031409355.1 Betaproteobacteria bacterium
CGCGACATCGACGCCGCGGACCGGTATGTGCTTCCGGGCGGCATCGACAGCCATTGCCATATCGAGCAGCTCTCCGGCATGGGCATCATGTCGGCCGACGACTTCTACAGCGGTACGGTGTCCGCGGCGTTCGGCGGCACCACTACCATCATCCCGTTCGCGGCCCAGCATCGCGGCACCTCCGTCACGGCAACCGTCGCCGATTATCATGACCGCGCACGCAGCAAGGCGGTCATCGACTACGGCTTCCACCTGATCATTGGCGAACCGACCGACAAGATCCTGAACGAAGAGCTGCCCGCCGCGATCAAGGGCGGGATCACTTCGTTCAAGGTCTACATGACCTATCCGAAGTGGAAGCTGGAGGACTACCAGCTGCTGGAAGTCCTGAATGTCGCCCAGCGCGAGGGCGCGCTGGTGATGGTGCACGCCGAGAACGACGACATGATCCGCTGGATCGCCAAGCACCTGATCGAGCGCGGGCATGGGGCGCCGAAGTTTCACGGCGTCGCGCATGACGCGCTCGCCGAAGCCGAGGCGACAAATCGCATCATCATGTTGTCTCGCCTGCTGAGCGTGCCGGTCCTGATCGTCCACGTCTCGAGCCCGGAGGCGACGAACACGATTCGCGCCGCGCAAACCCTCGGCGCGAAAATCTACGCGGAGACCTGCCCCCAGTATCTCGTGCTTACCGCCGAGGACATGGATCGCCCGGGCGTCGAAGGGGCCAAATGGTGCTGCAGTCCGCCGTTGCGCGACAAGGCGTCGCAGGAGGCCATCTGGGCCGGCCTGGCCAACGGCACCTTCCAGGTCTATTCCTCCGACCACGCGCCGTACAAGTTCGATGCGACGGCGAAGATTCCGCGCGGCGACCAGACCACCTTCAAGGAGATGGCCAACGGCGTGCCCGGCATCGAGATGCGCCTGCCGATCCTGTTTTCCGAAGGGGTGCTGAAGGGACGGCTCAGCATCAATCAATTCGTGGCGCTTGGCGCGACCAATCACGCCCGCATGTACGGCCTGTACCCGCGCAAGGGCACGATCGCGGTCGGGTCGGACGCCGACATCGCGATCTGGAATCCCGAAATCGAAAAACGCATCGACTATTCGATGATGCACGACGCGGTCGGCTACACGCCCTACGAGGGGCACGTTTACAAAGGCTGGCCGGAGATCGTGACCAGCCGCGGGCGCATCGTCGTCGAGGGTGGAAAATTGCACGCGGCGCGAGGCTCTGGACAATTCATCGCGCGCGGCGTACCCGGGCCTGTCGCCACTTCTGGAAAAATAGACGGACCCGCCAGAAAACTTCGAAATCTGATTGGATAAAACGCCATGGCCAGGCATCTGAAAATCGCCGCAGCACAACTCGGACCTCTGAACAAGGCAGACTCCCGCAGCGTCGCGGTGAAGAGATTGCTGAACCTGCTGAGGGAAGCGCACAGCATGGGCGCGAAGTTCGTTGTTTTCCCCGAGCTTGCATTCACGACCTTTTTTCCACGCTGGTGGATGGAGGACCAGGCCGAAGTCGACGCCCGGTTCTTCGAGAAAAGCATGCCGTCGAAGGAGACGCAGCCGCTGTTCGACGAGGCGAAGAAGCTCGGCATCGGCTTCTATATCGGCTACGCGGAACTCACGCCCGAGGGCCGGCGCTTCAATGCCGCGATCCTGGTCGCACCCGACGGCTCCATCGTCGGCAAGTACCGCAAGGTGCACCTGCCCGGGCACGCCGACCACAAGCCGAAAGCCGCGTTCCAGCACCTGGAGAAGAAATATTTCGAAGTCGGCGACCTCGGCTTTCGCGTCTGGCGCTACATGGACACCATCACCGGGATGCTGATCTGCAACGACCGGCGCTGGCCCGAGGCGTTCCGCGTGCTGGCGCTGCAGGGCGCGGAAATCGTGACGCTCGGCTTCAACACGCCCACCGAGAACCTGCACTATGGCGAGCCGCCGGCGCTGCGCGTGCACCATCACCTGATCATGGCGCAGTCGATGGCGTTCCAGAACGCCACCTGGCTCGTCGAAACCGCCAAGGC
>JANNXB010000028.1:0-2674 GCA_031409355.1 Betaproteobacteria bacterium
GAGCGGGTCGAGATCATCCGCGACCTGCGCCTCGGTGTGTTCGACGTACTGGTCGGCATCAACCTGCTGCGCGAGGGCCTCGACCTGCCCGAAGTGTCGCTGGTGGCGATCCTGGATGCCGACAAGGAAGGCTTCCTGCGCTCCGAGCGCTCGCTGATCCAGACCATCGGCCGCGCCGCGCGCCACATCAACGGCGGCGCGATCCTCTACGCCGATCGCATGACGGATTCGATGAAGCGCGCCATCGCCGAGACCGACCGGCGGCGCAACAAGCAGATCGCCTACAACGAGAAGCACGCCATCACGCCGATCGGCGTCAGCAAGCGCATCAAGGACCTGATCGACGGCGTCTACGATGCCGACGGCGCACAACAGACCCGCAAAGCCGCGCAGGACGAGGCGCGTTTTGATGCGATGAGCGAGAAGCAACTGGCGCGCGAATTCCGCGCGCTGGAAAAGCAGATGCACGACCACGCCCGCAACCTGGATTTCGAAAAGGCCGCGAAAGCCCGCGACCAGCTCGCCGAGCTCAGGAAGCGCGTCTTCGGCGTCGAACTGCCTGCCGAGTGACTCAGAACGGAAAAAGCCGGCGGAAAATTCTCCGCCGGCCTCTATCGTGCGAACTTACGTTTGCTTACTGGCAACCAACAGGTGCGTTGGGGTGACCCGGCACTGAAACGGTGTTGGTGAGCATGGTCAATGCGCCAGCCCCAGCAGCGCCTGACAACAAGCGGCCGCAGGACGTCGCGCCATTCTGCAACGAGATTGCAGCAGAGGCGAGTATGTTTCCGTTGGCGGTCGCGCCCACAAAAACCGTCGCGGAACTTCCGACGAACCACCAGACGTTTGAAGCTTTGGCGCCGCCGGTCAGGACAATCGCGCTACCGACATTCATATTGAGTGCAGTAGGTGACTGGAAAACCCAGACGGCATTGGCATCGCCCGCGGCGTCGAGGGTAAGGATCCCCGTTACATCAATCGTGGATGCCGCGGCGGAGATGTAGGTGCCGGGAGGCAGAGTGGCGTTGCCGGCACAACCTATGCCCGCGCCGCCGCCGCCCAATAGCCCTATGGTGCCGCAACCCAGAACGGTAGCCCCCGGCCTGCTTGCGGGGTTGATACTGATCCACGTGGCATTCAAGTCGGCTACGACAGCGTCTGCGGTGGTCGTGTCGGGAAAGATCTGGGTAATGACTTTGTCTCCCGCGTTGTTCGTAATCCTGTTTACGCCCACATTGCAATTGGCGCCAAAATCATTCGCGGCACCTACTGCAGCAGCATTGCAAGTCTGATTCGGATTCAGCACCACATCCCCGTTTATCGTGGAAAGACCGGCGTTGGTAATTCCGCCGGCGGACGCAAGCCCGAACGGACCGACCAATCCAAGGCTTATCGGTGCGAAACCTGTAGCGACGAGGCCGGTGGAAAAGTTCCACGAAACAGCGCAGCCCATTTCAGCATTCGGGACGGCGCCGCTCTTGGCAAACGTGGTGATGGTTGCCGTAAAGGAGCTGTTGGACGGCAGTGCTGCGGCCGTGGTGAAGGTCGCCACCGTATTGGAGAGGTTCATGGCGACGGTACCGGTCACGTTGCTGCCTGCGGTCGTATTGTTCTTGATCGTGAACGTGGGCAGCGTTCCGGCCGGGTTCGAGTTTAGCGTCGCCGGGTTCATCGCGAGGCTGAAGGTGGCGGTGATTAATTTGCCAAAGCCGGCGACGCCGGCGGTGCTGGTCGTCACAAGCAGGTTGCCGTTGGTGGGATCCGACGCGGTTACCCTGGGTATCAGGGCTCCGGCGGAAGCCGTGCATGTGGCGCCCGGGAGGATCGAAACTACGCTGGTAACGCCTGTTCCACCGCCGTCTCCACCACCTCCGCATCCGGCCATGACACTGGCAAGCACCAGCGACGTCAACCACGCTAGTGACTTCGATTTGTAGGGGTACAGGTTCTTGTTCATGTGAGCATCCTTTGCTTTCAAGGCGGAACTGCGATTGCAGTCCATCCGACGCTTAAGCGTTATCGGCGTTTCGACCGTTTCCTTCTGTGCGGTGGCGCACATTCCCCGTACTTCTTGCGCGGGAGTTCAGGCCTTCTGCCTGGCTACGTTCATGTCCCGGACGATCGCGTAGCAGGGGCAGGACGCCGCCTCGAGGCCGGCATGATCCAGGATCGTGATGTGGCCGCGGCGGTACTCGATCAGCTTGCGCTGCTGCAGCGCCGACGCCGCCTCGGTGACGCCGACGCGCCGCACGCCCAGCATGTGCGACAGGAAATCCTGCGTCAGTTCGAATTTTTCCGAACGCACCCGGTCACTGGTCATCAGCAGCCAGCGGGCAAGCCGGCCCTCGATGCGGTGAAACCGGTTGCAGGCGGCGGTCTGGGTGATCTGCGCCATAAGCGCATTCAGATAGGTGAACAAGCCGCGCTGCAGGAGCGGGCTGCGCTTGAATTCCTTGAGAAAGCGCGGCACGTTCATCCGCATGGCCTTGCCCGCGCCCTGCACCAGCGCGCGCACTGGCGAGACCTGGCTGCCGAGCGTGAGCGACATGCCCACCATGCCTTCGCGCCCGACCATGCCGACCTCGAGCGCCGAGTGCTGATCGACCATCGTGAGCAGGGATACCAGGGAATCGCTGGGAAAGAAGACGTCGCGGATCACCTCGCCCGGCTCGTA
>JANNXB010000029.1:0-3600 GCA_031409355.1 Betaproteobacteria bacterium
AGGTGCCCGTCGAGATAGCCAAGGTGGTTGGCGATTTCGCTCTCGATGCGCGGCTGCAGCGGCGCGCCCCCTTCGCCGAGGCGCGAGACGTAGAGGTTTAGCATCAGCGGCAGCATCGCGGAGCCTTCCGCGTAGTGCATCCACATCATGTAGTCGTCGTACCCGGGCGTGGCCAGATCCGGCTGCAGGCGGCCGCCCGCGTGGCGGCGGATGAGGTAGTCGATGATCGCGCCCGATTCGTAGATGGTCCTGCCCTTGTCGGTGATGACCGGCGATTTGCCCAGCGGGTGGATCGCGGCCAATTCTGGTGGAGCGAGCCTGGTCGGTAAGCGTTGATATTGCTTGATCTCGTAGGGCAGGCCCAGTTCCTCCATCAGCCAGAGGATGCGCTGCGAGCGCGAGTCGTTCAGGTGGTGGACGACGATCATGGGGTTTCCCCGGTGAGCTGAAACGAATCGAAGAATTTTTTCTCCGCCGGGCGCGCGGGCGGCCGCGCCATGGCGGTGAGCTGGTACAGGCGGATGCCGGCCAGGAGCAGCCGGATGCGGTAGAGCATGCCGTCCTCGCCCATGATCTCCAGTTCGCGTCCCGGGACCTTGCCCAGCGTGATCGGACGATCCGACGCGAGGTGCCCCTTGGCCTGGAACACCAGGCCGTCGCGCACGGTTTCCAGCAGCGTCGCGGCGCTCAGCCGCGCGACGCCGTCCTTCGGATAGTCGTTGTAGGTGACGTCGTAGGTCGCATCCGCGCCGTCCGCGGTGTACCGCGTGGAAACGACCACGCCGATATCGGTGCGAAGCTTGCCCTGCTTCATCACCGGCGCGGCTGGAAAGGCGACCTTGTATCGGCCGGCGGCGGATTCGAAGGCCTGCCACTTTGCCGTGTCTTTCACTTGCGCCTGCAGCGGACAGGAAAAATGCAGGCTGGCAATGCCGAGCGCCAGGGCAAGGACGTTCATTCGTTCACGCCCGCTCTGAAACCCGAACCAGCGCGACGGTGACGTTGTCCCGTGCATGCAGATCCAGCGCGGCGCGCAGCAGCGCCTCGGCCGAAGCCTGCAGGTCGGCGCCGATCAATTCCGCCATCCGTTCCTCGGCAAGCGTTTCGTACAGTCCGTCGCTGCACAGGAGATAGATGGAGCCCGGTACGCAGGGCTCGACGAGCATGTTGGGCTCGATGTCGGTGAACGTCGGGCGGCCGCCGAAGCACTGGGTCAGCATGCTGGAGCGGGCGAACTCCGCGCCCGGCCGCCAATTCTGCACCATGGAATCGTCTGTGCTCAGCTGCATGAGGATTCGATGCGGGCCGCGTTCGCCGAGCTTGTAGGCGCGGCTGTCGCCGACATTGAAAATGGTGAGGCTCCTGTCGTGGACCGCGAGCCCGACGACGGTCGAGCCCATGCCGGCCAGCTCGGGATGCTCGCCGACGTGCGCGTAGAGTTCGGCGTTCACCGCGCGCACCGACGAGGAGATCTTGTCGGGTCCGAACGCCGGCATGCGCCGCGCCAGGCTCTTGGCGACCAGCAGGCTCGCTTGTTCGCCGTCGTTGTGGCCGCCCATGCCGTCGGCCACGATGCAGGAGAAGGGCAGGTCGAGCGCGTGGTCGAACGTGCGCGCGGATTCCATGGTCTCCTGGGAAACCCAGTAGCCGATGGCGATGCAGTCCTCGTTGTTCTCGCGCACGGCGCCCTTGTGCGTGATGCCGGCGGCTTCGATATGCAGGGTCATTTTGCGAACTCCAACTCCTGCAGCGTGCGCCACATCAGCTTGCCCGAGCCGGTGCGGGGCAGCGCGTCGATGAACTCGAGCTTGCGCGGAACCTTATATGCGGCCATCTGTGTTCTGGACCATTCGATAATCTCGCTTTCAGTGGCGGATACGCCAGGCTTCAATACGACCACGGCTTTCACCGTTTCCCCCCTGCGCTGGTCCGGGGACGCAATGATGCAGCATTCCTTGATCGCCGGGTGGCGGTACATCATGGCTTCGACTTCGGCGGGCCAGACTTTCATGCCGGCGGCGTTGATCATGCGCTTCAGGCGGTCGGAAATGAAGAAATAGCCGTCCTCGTCGGTACGACCCAGGTCGCCGGTGCGAAAGTACCGCTTGCCCCCGACCTCGCACCAGGCATCCGCGTAGGCCTTGTCGTTCTTCCAGTAGCCGGAGAACAGCTGCGGCCCGCGCACCACGATTTCGCCTTGGGTTTCCATTGGAAGAACTTCAAAAATAACAGGATCGACCACAAGGGCTTCGGTATCGAAGGCAGGGATGCCGAGGCACTGCTTCTTCGGATTCTGCGGCGGGTTGATGTGGGTCTGGGAGATGGTTTCCGTGAGCCCGTAGCCCTCGATGTAACGTACCCCGCACAAATCGAAGAGCTTCTGCGCGATCGCCTCGGGCATCGCCGCGCCGCCGCCGAAGATCCACTTTAGCGAGGAGATGTCGTGCTCCAGCGCCCTGGGGTGGGAGAGCAGGTCCACCACCATGGTCGGGACATTGTCCCAGTGGGTGCAGCGGTGGCGCTCGACCAGGCGAGCCGCTTCGAGTGGATCCCAGCGGCGCTGGATCACCATCGTGCCGCCGGCGTAGATGGCGGAGAGGAAGCTGTGCACCAGGCCGGTGACATGAAAGAACGGTGCCGTCGCCAGCGCCACGGTGTTTTCGCCGATATGCTTCCAGGCGCAGGCGCCCGCCACGTTGTGCAGGATGGTGGCGTGCGTATGCATGCAGCCTTTGGGCTTGCCCGTGCTGCCGGAGGTGTACGGCATCATCGCAAGGTCTTCGGGCCGGGAAACGCTGGGTTTCGGTCTTGCAGTCGTTTGTATTTCATTTGGAACCAACAAATGTTCCAAGGGCAAATCCGAGAACCTTGGAGCAAGGTCCTTCTCGGTGATCGCCACGCGTGCATCGCTGTCGTCGATGTAGTGGCGCAGTTCCTCCGCGAGGTTCATCGGGCTGACGGGCACCACCACCGCGTCGGCGCGCAGGATGGCGAAGCAGGCGATGACGAAGTCGTGCCCGTTCTGCATGTCGAGCAGCACCCGGTCGCCGCGCTTCACCCCGCAGGAGGATTGGAGATGGGCGGCGAGGTTCTCGATCCTGGTTTGCAGTTCCCTGTACGAAAGGCTCCTGCCCTCAAAGACCGCGGCCGGCTTTTCCGGATGCTTGCGGGCCGAGCGCTGGAATATCTCCTGCAGCGTGATCTGCGGCGCCCGCAGGGAACGCGGCATGTCCGGCGGCCAGTGGCGGAAGTGGCGGGGCTCCATCGGCGCGAAGTATAGTAGGCCATGGCGGACCACACATTCCTCCTTAGGGAAGGCCTCTGGCGCAGCGAGGGCGAATTCCTCGACGGCGCGGGCAAGCGTGTCGGAGTGGTCGGAGAAGCGCATATCCGGCACTACCCGGACAAGTGGGTCTATGAAGGCGTGATGCGCGCCGCCACGGTCCCGCCGACCGAGCACCGCACCGTGTACGAAATCCAGCCCATGGCGCCGGGCAATTTCGCCACGCCGTGGACTTCCAAGAGTCCTGCCTTCGGCACTCTGCATGGCCGGTTCATCGTGGTCGGGGATGCGATCCTGTCCTCTTACGAATCGGCCAC
>JANNXB010000030.1:0-32407 GCA_031409355.1 Betaproteobacteria bacterium
TCCTGGAAGCGCGAGCGCATCGACAGCGCCTCGGTCTCGTCGTTCAGGCCGATCGCGCCGCGGGAATGCTCCGCGACCGGCCGGCGCAGGTAGTGCCGCGCGTCCAGCACCATGAAGGCGTCCTGCAGGTTGCGGATCTCCTCGTGCGTCCGGTTGATCTGGATGGCGTGATTGAAGAGCTTTAGCAGGCCCAGCATGCGCGGGCAGTGGCGGGTCAGGTGGTCGATGCTGTGGACCACCACGTAGATCCTGCGCGTGCGGCTGGCGCGCAGGAAAGTGTCGAGCTGCGCGATGCGCGCGGGCGAATTCAGGCGCAGCGCCTTCAGGTCGGGATCGAACAGCCGCAGTTCGCGCCCGGGCTGCGCCAGCATCCGGTCCACGGCCTTCTGTAAATCGGCCCCGCCCTCGAAGCGTTCGTATTCCGGTTTCGGTTTTTCTTCAGCCATGGATGCGCGTCAGGTTCAGGAATCCGGCCCGGTGCCACGCCAGGATTAATTGCTCCAGGCCGGCGCGCGCAAGGGCGCGGCCCGGCGCGCGCCTGCGATCGGCCAGTTCCGCGAGCGCCTTGCGTTGCGCCGGACGGGCATGCAGCACTTCGCCGTTGATGAAGAACCTGCTGCCGTCGTAGAGCATTTGCGTCTTGGGGTGCAGTTCTACCGTTTTGTTCTGCATCTTTCCGGAGAAAATCCGGTTCGGAAAAAAAACCACATTCGGCTTCGGCGTACTGAGATGGCGGCCGAGAAATTCCTCCACATCGCCGCGCGACCAGCGGATGCGCGCCAGCTGCGCCTCGGCGAACTTCGCCAGCTCCGGGCCGATCCGCCCCGGGCGCGCCGCCGGGGCCAGGCCCGGATCGCGGTAGACGGCGTCCGGCAGGCCGCGTTCGTGCAGATGGTCGAGGAACCCGGCGGCGAGTTCCGCGCCGCCCGGCGCCCTGAAGCCGATCGAGTAGGTGAGGCAGGAGTCGAGCGCCACCCCGTCATGCCCCCAGCCGGGCGGCAGGTAAAGCAGGTCGCCCGGTTCCAGCACCACCTCCTGCTCGGCGCGGAATCCGGCGATCAGCTTCAGCGGCGCGCCCGCGACAAGGGGGAAAGGGCGGCGTTGCGGCCGCGCCTTCGCGAGGCGCCAGCGTCTGCGCCCCCGGGCCTGGATGAGAAACACGTCGTAGGAATCGAAATGCGGGCCGACGCCGCCGCCGGGCGTGGCGTAGCTCACCATCACGTCGTCCAGGCGGGCCTGCGGAATGAATGAGAAGCGCCGCAGCAGCTGCTCGGCCCGCGCGTCCTGGTGGTTCACGCCGTTGACCAGCAGCGTCCAGTCACGGGCGGCCGCGCCAGGCATGCGCGAGCGGGGCAGGGGACCATGCGAGACGTAATAGCGGCCATGCACGCGTTCCACCAGGCGCGACTCGACATCCGTGCGCGCTGCGAGTGCATAAAGCGCACTCTTTGTGACAAAGCGACTGAATTCGGGCAGCGCGCCGCGCACCAGCAACGGGCGCTTCTGCCAGTGGCGGCGCAAAAAAGCCTGCGGCGACAAGCCCCCTAGCAGCGCATCTTCCATAACTTGATTATATGTGTGGCAAGCGAACGACAACGTGGCATACAGCACTTGTCAAATGCCGCTGCAAGCATAAAATTTTCTGAGAGCCAAATCATGCTTCAGCCAGGCCAAAGCGCTCCAGTATTCACGCTGCCGGATGCAGACATGCAGACGGTCGAGCTGGCGTCGTTCCTCGGCAAGAAGAACATCGTCCTGTACTTCTACCCGCGCGACAACACGCCCGGCTGCACCATGGAGGCGGCGGAATTCTCCGACCATGAGGGCGAGTTCGGGGAGCGCAACTGCGTCATCCTCGGCGTGTCGCGCGACGACTGCCTCACGCACGCCGAGTTCCGCGACAAGCATGGCCTTGCGATCGGCCTGCTGTCGGACCCGGAGGGCGAAGTCTGCCGCCGCTACGGCGTGCTGCAGGAAAAGGAGATGGACGGCGTGCGGCGCGAGTGCCTGGTGCGCTCCACCTTCGTGATCGACAAGAAGGGCGTGATCCGCCACGCCGCCTATGGCGTCAATCCACGCCATCATGCGCAGGAAATCTACGACGTCGTTCGCAAGCTGAAGTCCTGAACCAGGCGAATTCGCCTATCATTGGCGTTCCTGAGGGGGGAACGGCAATGGTGAAGGACATCCTGTCGTACGGCATTGGTACGCTGGCCGGGTTCGCGCTGCTGGTGGGCATCGCGTTCCTGTTCATATCCGACATCACGCAGAAAAAGCACGGCGTGCTGCGCAATTACCCGGTGATCGGGCACCTGCGCTACTTCTTCGAGCAGCTGGGCGAGTACTTCCGCCAGTACTTCTTCGCCGGCGACCGCGACGAGATGCCCTTCAACCGCTCGACGCGCGGCTGGGTCTACCGGCTGGCGAAGAACGAGGGCGGCGTAATCGGCTTCGGCTCGACCTACGACCTGCACCAGTCCGGCGCGCTGATCTTCGTCAACCACCCGTTCCCGGTGCTGGAAGAGGAGCGCCTGCCGACGCCGTCGTGCACGATGGGTGAGGGCTACGCCAAGATCCCGTTCGAGGCGCGCTCCATCGTCAACATCAGCGGCATGAGCTTTGGCGCGATCTCCACGCCCGCGGTGCGCTCGCTGTCGCGTGGCGCCGCGGTGGCCGGCTGCTGGATGGACACCGGCGAGGGCGGGCTCTCGCCGCACCACATCGAAGGCGGCTGCGACATCATCATGCAGATCGGCACGGCCAAGTACGGCGTGCGGGACGCGCAAGGCAACCTCAGCCCGGATCGCCTGGTCGAGCTTTCCAAGGTAGTCAAGGCCTTCGAGATCAAGCTGTCGCAAGGCGCCAAGCCCGGCAAGGGCGGGGTGCTGCCGGCGAAGAAAGTCACCGACGAGATCGCCCAGATCCGCGGCATCCCGGCAGGGCGCGATTCCATCAGCCCGAACCGGCACCGCGACATCTCGAACATGAACGACCTTCTCGACAAGGTCGCCTACATCCGCGACCTGACCGGACGGCCGGTTGGCGTCAAGACCGCGATCGGCGGCTGGCGCTTCATGAACGAGCTGGCCGAGGCGGTGAATCGCCGCGGCCTGGAGTTCGCGCCGGACTTCCTCGCCATTGACGGCGGCGAAGGCGGCTCGGGCGCCGCGCCGCAGGCGCTGGCCGACCACATGGGCCTGTCGATCGACGAAGCGCTGCCGCGGGTGGTGGATTCGCTGATCGAATCCGGCCTGAGGCAGCGCGTGCGCGTCATTGCCTCGGGCAAGATCGTCACTTCCGCGCGCGCCGCCTGGGCGCTCGCCGCGGGGGCCGATTTCGTCAACACCGCGCGCGGCTTCATGTTTTCCCTGGGCTGCATCCAGGCCCTGCGCTGCCACCAGAACACCTGCCCGACCGGCGTCACCACGCACAACAAGCGCCTGCAGCGCGCCCTGGTGGTGGAGGAGAAATACCTGCGCGTCGCCAACTACGCCAACGGCATCAACCGCGAGATCGACATGATTGCCCACTCGTGCGGCGTGCGCCACGCGCGCGAGCTCAAGCGCGAGCACGTGCGCATCGTACAGGCCAACCACCAGTCGATCGCGCTGAACATGCTCTATCCGTACCCGGAGCCGAAGGCGCGCGTGCGGGCGGCGTGAATCGAGTTGAGTGTCATGAAATTGGCGTCCCCGCCTGGCGCTGCCAACCAGCCTTCGCATGTGGCATCCTTGAGGCTTGTACTTTTCGTTCGGAGGCGCCGTGCCCACACCACTGCATGAACTGGAGGCGGAAGTCCTTGCCCTTGCGGCCGAAGATCGTGCTCGTCTACTGGAACGCCTGATCGAGAGTTTTGAGCCGGATACGGATGTTGAGCGCGCTTGGGTCGCTGAGGCACTGCGAAGAGAGGCTGACGTCAAGGCCGGTCGGTCGAAAATGGTGCCCGGCGCTGAAGCGCTGCGGCGCGTTCGAGAAAGACTTGCGTGAGCTTTTGGCTTCACGACGACGCTGAAGCCGAACTTGGCGACGCTGCTGTTTATTATGCGGAGCATGCCAACAGGAGCATTGCCGAGGCTTTTCTCGAAGAGTTCGAGCGGGTGATTGCTCTTCTCAGGACCAATCAGCAGCTCGGTACATCGAAAGAGGGAGAAATGCGTGTTTACCCATTCCGCAGATTCCCATACTCTGTCGTTTACCGGGCAGATGACGAGATCGGACCGCAGGTCTACGCTGTCGCCCACCAAAGCCGCGAGCCCGGATACTGGCAAGACCGGCTATGAGCGGTAGTGTCTCGTAATATTCGCCCGTCCCCTTTGTCGCAAACGCTAGCCACATCACAGAGAGATCGTATGGCTGCCGGCCTGCCCTACAACGGATGGACTGGACTCGTGCGAATGGGGGTCCGTTATGGTGCTTACGAGCGCGCGCGTCGACGCCGCGTCCTCGCGGCTCCGCCGAACTGCTCCTGCTGCAACGCGTCCCTTCCAACTGACTGCGTGCCGTACCATGCCGAGGAGTATGGACCGACACATGAGGACTACTGGGACTCGTGTGTACCGCTCTGCCATCGGTGCCACGCGATGTTGCATGCTCGGTTCCGGTTGCCGAACATGTGGAAACGCCTTCTCGTACAGTCGGCGGATAGGGCAATCGACGAGGACCTGTTTCCTCCTCGCAAGAACATGGCAAGGATGAAGGCAAGGCCGGACATCGCTCACGTCCGTATGAAGGAGCACATTCCCGATTACTTCTCCTCGCTCCCTCTCACTGAGTACAAGGGACCATGGAAGCCTGCAACGCTTCGCGTGCGGGAGTTGGAAAATGGTACGGTGGTTGAAGTGCCTGATTGGCTCACATACGGTGAGGACCTCAGTGCGGCGAAGCCGGATGAGGTTCAGGGAATGCGCATTCGCGGTGTCAACGTCGACGGTTTCCTTGCAGGCGAGATCCGATTACCGCGTGAGACCTCTGGTGCGCTGCACTATGATCCCCTCTATCTGCCTCCCATCAAGCGCCGCCCGCGTAAGACTCCGACGCACACGAATATCTAGCGATGGCTGATGCGGTTCGCCTGCTAAGGTAGCGGCGACCGCGCCGCCTCCAAGTTCATGCCGAAGAAAGCCAAGAATTCCAGATCCGCCGCGCCGGGTCAATAAGTTCGGAAGCGATGAGTCCCACAATTGTTCCCGATCGGGAACATTCGTCGGCGGCACAGCCGTGAAGGTGAACGCCTAGAACCAGCGAAGTCTCGCCGCTGTACTTCTGCGCTAGCAGCGCGCCGAGCATGCCGGAGAGCACGTCGCCCATGCCGGCAGAGGCCATGCCGGGATTGCCGGAGGTGTTGATGAACCAGTGGCCGTCGCGCGTGACGAGGATGCTGCCGTTGCCCTTAAGGACCACGTGCGCGTTGAGGTTCTGCGCAAGGTTCTTCGCCGCCTTCAGCCGGTCGGCCTGGACGTCGGCGGTGGTTTGCGCCAGCAGGCGCGCGGCTTCGGCGGGATGCGGCGTGAGCAGCGTGTCGGCGGCGCGGCGGGCGCAGGCTTTGCGCAGGTCTTCGTTGCCGGCGATGAGGTTTAGCGCGTCCGCATCCAGCACGCAGGGGATGTCGCTTGCGAGGACCGCGCCGAGCAGCGTCTCCGCGCGCTCGCCCTGGCCCAGGCCGGGGCCGATGACGATGGCGTCCAGGTCCAGGCCGAGCGCGTCGTCGGGATGGCGCAGCATGAGTTCCGGCACGGCGGGATCGAGCGAGAGTTCTTTCAGCAGCCCGACGTAGACGCGTCCCGCACCCAGCTTCAACGCGGCACGCCCGGCGAGCAGGGCGGCCCCCGCCATGCCGGCGGCACCGCCGATCACCGCCAGCGAGCCCGCCATGCCCTTGTGGAAGTTCTTCGCGCGGGGCTTGAGGAATCTGGCGAACAGCGCCGGTTCCGAGAGCCATCCTTGACCGGGATCCTGGGAATTGAATTTGATATCAAGGTCTGAAACGGAAATCTGGCCGCAATGGTCCGGACCGTCGAGCGTCAGCAGGCCCGGCTTCAGGCCGATGAAGGTGATGGTGTGCGTGGCGCGCACCGCGCACCCGAGTACCTTGCCGGTGTCCGAGTCCAGGCCGCTGGGGATGTCCAGAGCGAGCACCGGGCAGGATTGCGCGTTCGCGTAGTCGACCAGCTTCGCGTACTCGCCTTCGATCGGACGGCCGATGCCGATGCCGAACAATCCATCGACCACCAGGTTCCAGTGGACGCCTCTGGGTATTTCATCGAGGGTCGTGGCGGGAGACACTCTGAAAAACCTTTCTTTCAGCAACCTCGCGACGACCTTGGCGTCGCCGCCGTTGTTTCCCGGGCCGACGAGGATCAGGACATCCTTGCCTTTGTCGGAGAGCAGCGAAACCGCAAGTTCGGCGGCCGCCGCGCCCGCGCGCTCCATCAGAGGCAGGCTGGCGTTCGCCTGCTCGATGCGGCGGATGTCCTGCGTGAGATAGATCGGACCGGAAACGCGAGACACGTCAGCGCAGCAACTCGTACTTGCCGCCTTTTTCGAGCGCCCGCTGGTAGGCGGGGCGCGCGTGGATCGTCTTCAGGAACGCCCAGAGCTTCGGCCGCTTCTCGTCCAGGCCGCCGCGCGCCGAAGCGGCTTCCAGCGGAAAGCTCATCTGGATGTCCGCCGCGCTGAACGCGCTGCCGGCGAACCATTCGTGCTTGCCGAGCTCGTCTTCCATGAAATCGAGAAGGCGTTTGAGATTGGGAAGAACCATGATGCTCTTTGCAGTTCCTGAAATTTTTCGTGCGATAGGCCGTACAAAGAACGGCATCGGGCTGGACTCGATGCGATCGAAGATCAGCTTTAGCAGCAGCGGCGGCATCATCGAGCCTTCCGCGAAGTGCATCCAGTAGAGGTAGCGAAGATGCTCCGCTGTGTTTGCTTCTGGAATTAGAACTCCATTTCCATAACGGGAAGCAAGATATTCCACGATCGCGCCGGATTCGGCGAGCGTCACGTCGCCGTCGCTGATCACGGGCGACTTGCCGAGCGGATGCACCGCGCGCAGCTCGGGCGGCGCAAGCATGGTCTTGGCGTCGCGCTGGTAGCGCTTGACCTCGTAGGGCAGGCCCAGTTCCTCTAGCAGCCAGAGAATGCGCTGCGAGCGGGAGTTGTTCAGGTGATGGACGGTGATCACGGGTTTTACCTACTTGGGCTTGCTCATCAGGGTGTCGGGCGCCCAAGTGACGATCTCAGGGAAGACGGTGATAAGCACGATGCACAGCACCATCATGAAGAAGAACGGGATCGACGCGTAGGCGACATAGTTGCTGTCCCTTCCGCTCATGGTCTGCAGCACGAACAGGTTGAAGCCGAGCGGCGGCGTGACCTCGGCGATTTCGACCAGCAACACGATGAAGATGCCGAACCAGATCAGGTCGATGCCGACCTTCTCGATCATCGGAATCACGATCGAGGTGGTGAGCACGATCATCGAGACGCCGTCGAGCGCGGTGCCAAGCAGCAGGTAGATGCCCGCGAGCACCGCGATCAGGGTGTACTTGCTGGGTTCCATGGCCGCGACCCATGCGGCCAGCGCTTTCGGGATGCCCGTGAACGCCATGCAGGACGACAGGAATGCCGCGCCCGCGAGGATGAACATGATCATGCACGACAGGCGCGTCGCGCCCATCAGGCTCTGCCAGAAGGTGTCGCGGTTCAGGCCGCCCGACCACCAGGCGATCGCCAGCGAGCCCAGCACGCCGTAGGCGGCGGACTCGGTGGCGGTGGCCCAGCCGATCACCATGACCCAGACGATGAACACGATCAGCAGCACGCAGGGGATGAGGTGGCGGCTCTTGTAGATCTTTTCCCCGAACGACATCTGGATGGTCTCGTTCGGCGTCTTCTCGGGGTTCAACAGGGCCCAGACGATGATGTAGCCGGAGAACAGCGCCATGAGGAGGAACCCGGGGAGAAACCCCGCCAGGAAGACCTTTAGGATGGAGACCTCGGCGGCTACCGCGTAGACCACCATGATGATCGAGGGCGGCAGCAGGATGCCGAGCGTCCCCGCGCCGCACAGCGATCCGAGCGCGGTCTTTTCGTCGTAGCCGCGCTTCACCAGTTCCGGCAGGGCGACCTTGGCGATGGTGGCGCAGGTCGCGGCCGAGGAACCGGACACGGTGCCGAAGATGCCACAGGCGAGCACGTTGACGTGCATCAGGCGCCCGGGCAACCAGGTGAGCCAGGGCGCGAGGCCTTCGAACATTTCCTCCGACAGCTTGGTGCGATACAGGATCTCGCCCATCCAGATGAAGAGCGGCAGCGCGGCCAGCGTCCAGGAAGCGCTCGAGCCCCAGAAGGACTGGAACAGGTTCACGTCCGGCGGCGTCGAGGTGAAGAACTGCAGCCCGAACCAGGCCACCGCCGCCAGAGAAATCGCGATCCAGACTCCGCCGGCAAGCAATACCAGCAGCAGTACGAGCAGGATGAGCGCGATCGTAAGCGTGCTCATTGCCTACGCCATCTCCGAATAGTCGCCGCGCGCGCGGCGGTCTTCCTCGGCGAGCTGATAGGCCGGTTTCTGCTTTCTGAGCACCGCAACCAGTTCATCAAGAACGGCGATGAGGAAAATCAGCACGCCGACGACGAAGCACAACTGCGGGATCCAGATCGGGATCTTCACCAGGCCCTGGGCGACTTCCTTGAATTTCCAGCTTTCGTAGACGAACTTGGTGACCGCCACGGCCATATAGCCGACGAACAGCGCCGTCAGCGTCAGCGCCGCGATCTCGGCAATGCGGCGAGCCGCAGGCTTCAGCATGTCAACGAACAGGCCGACGCGCACCAGCTCGCCATGGCGGAAGGTGTGGCCGAGCGCGAGGAACGCCGCCGCGGCGCACAGCCAGGAGGTGATGTCGTCGGCGGCGCGGATCAGCAGGCCGAACTCCCGGCCCACCGCCTGCGCCAGCATCAACACGCAGATGCTGGCGAGGCAGAGTGCGGCGAGCGCGCCGCTCGCCGCGTAGAGGCGGTCGAGAAACCGCCTCAAGCGACTATTTACCGCGGTAGGCTTTTACGATCGCTTCGCCGTCGGCGCCCGCGGCCTTGAGCCACTCCGCGGCAATGGTGTCGCCCACCTTGCCGAGCGCGGACATCAGCGCCGCGTCGGGGGCGTGCACCGTCATGCCGTTGTCCGCCAGCATCTTGTTGGCGTCCGATTCGCGCTTGCGTGACAGGTCCCAGCCACGCTTTTCGGCGGCGGCGGATGCGTCGGCAAGGATCTTCTTCTGCGCGGCCGGCAGGGCCTGGTAGGTGCGGTTGTGCATCACCACCACGTTCTTCGGGTGCATGGCATTGGTGGTGTAGTAGTTCTTGACGAATTCCCAGGACTTGGTCGCCGTGCCGGTGGCCGACGAGGTGATCATGGCGCTGATCGTGCCGGTGGCGAAGGCCTGCGGAACTTCGGGTACCTGGATCACCGTCGGGCTGGCGCCAAGCAGCTCGGCGAGGCGAGCGGTATAGGCGCTATAGGTGCGGAATTTGACCCCCTTGAAGTCGTCCGCGCTTTTCAGCGGATTCTTGGTGTACAGACCCTGGCCCGGCCAGGCCACGGAATACAGCAGCACCAGGTTGCGACCCTCCAGCTTCTTCGTCAGCACCGCTTTCTGCGCCTGGTAGAGCTTCCATGCATTGTCGTAGCCGGCGGCGAGGAAGGGCACGTTGTCGGCATTGAACACCGCTTCCTCGTTGCCGAACTGACCGAGCAGGAATTCGGCGATTGGCACCTGGCCGGTGGACACCGCGCGCAGCATGTCCGGGTGCTTGATCAGCGAGCCGTTCGAGTGCACGTTGATGTCAATCTGGCCGCCGGAGGCCTTTTTAAGGTCCTCGGCAAACTGGCGCACGTTGATGGTGTGGAACTCGCCGTCGGAATACGGCGTCGGCATGTCCCACTTGGTTTGGGCCTGCACGGTGCCGGCAAGCGCGAGCGCTGCGAAGGCAAGAAAGATCGGTTTGAGTTTCATGTTTTTCCTTTGGAATTAGGTCTGAAGCAGCTTGGCGACATCATCGGCTAACGCGAGCGATGCTGTCAATCCGGGCGACTCGATGCCGAACAGGTTCACCAGCCCGGCCACGCCGTGCTCGGCCGGGCCCTGGACCACGAAATCCGCCGCCGGCTCCTTCGGTCCCGAGATCTTGGGGCGGATACCGGCGTAGCCGGGGGCCAGCGCACCGTCGGGGAGCGTGGGCCAGTAGCGCCGGATAGCCGCGTAGAAGCGCTCCGAGCGGCGCGGGTCCACGGCGTAGTCGATGCTATCGACCCATTCGACGTCGGGCCCGAAGCGTGCCTGCCCGGCAAGGTCGAGCGTCACGTGCACGCCCAGGCCGCCTGGCTCGGGTACCGGGTAGACCAGCCGCGAAAACGGCGGCCGGCCGGCGAGGGAATAGTAGTTGCCCTTGGCGTAGAACTCGGGCGGGATATGGGGCGGCGGAAATCCCTCCATCAGGCGCGCCACGCTCGGCGCCCGCAGGCCCGCGCTGTTGACGATGATCTTGCTTTGAATGGGATCTGCATTTTCGACGTGCAGTTCGAACCCGCCTTCCTTTATGGAAACTTTCCTGAGTGAACTCTTCAATCCCAACATTGCCCCGGCAGCCTCCGCATCTCCAAGGTAGGCGAGCATCAGCGCGTGGCTGTCGATGATGCCGGTGGAGGGCGAATGCAGTGCGGCGACGCATTGCAGCGCGGGTTCCATGCGCATGGCTTCCGCGGCCGGGATCTCGACCACATCGGTCACGCCGTTCCCGTGCGCCTTTGCCTTTATGGCGAGAAGTTCTTCCTTCTGTGAATCTGAAGTCGCAACAATCAGCTTCCCGCAGCGCTTGTAGGGCACGCCGTGGGATTCGCAGTATTCGTACAGGCGCCGGCGGCCCTCGACGCAGGCGCGGGCCTTGAGCGAGCCTTTCGGGTAGTAGATGCCGGCGTGAATCACCTCGGAATTACGCGAACTGGTGTGTGTGCCGATCGCGTCCTCGGCCTCGAGGATCACTACTTCCCGCCCCGCCATGGCGAGAGAGCGCGCTACTGCCAGGCCAACTACGCCCGCGCCAATCACCACGCAATCAACGCTATCCATGCACTATTTTCCTGAAATAAAGCCTTTCGGCGAAAAAAGCTGCGGTGCCGAAGGCGCAGATCGCCAGCGCCATCGGCCGTGTCGTGCCATCGTATGCCGCCGCCAGCGCGGCACTTACCGCCGCTCCCGCGCCGAATGGCAGGGCGCCCAGCATTGACGAGGCCGCGCCCGCCATCTGCGGAAAGGGGGAAAGCGCAGCGGATGCCGCGCTGGGGAGCATGAGGGAGCAGCCGAACAGGTAGAGAACCATCGGCAATACCACCGCGCTCCAGTGCGCCGCGCCCGCCAGCGCCAGGGCGGCGAGCAGCAATCCGCCGGCGAAGGCGAGCGCCACGCCCAGCCGCACCATTCGCCCCATGCCGGCGCGTATCACGAGCCGGCTGCCGATGATGCCGCCGATAATCTGACCCAGCATCACCACGGCGAACAGGAGGCTGAACGTCGTCGGCGTCAGATTCAGCGCCTGGACCATTGCCAGCGACGAAGCGGAGACGAAGGCGATGATGCCCAGTTGCGCGAGCAGCATGGTGATGAGCGCGGCGCGAAAGCGCGCGTCTCCGAACAATACCGCGTAGCTGGCCGCGATGCGGCCTGGCGCGATCGACGGCCGCTCGCCCGGCGCCGTTTCGCGCAGGCCGAAAAAAACTGCGGCGAGCAGCGCGAGCGCAATCGCAGCGAAGACCCAGAACACGGCCGGCCAGCCGCCAAGCGCGACCGCCTGGCCGCCGGCCAGAGGCGCCGCCACGGGGATGATTCCGAAAACGGCCATCATCCGAGCGAGCAGGTGCGCTGCCTGCTCGCGCGCGTAGAGGTCGCGCACGATGGAGCGCGCGATGACTGGGCCGCTCGACATGCCGAAGCCCTGCGCGAAGCGGATCAGTATCAGCTCCTGCACCGATTGCGCTGCGGCGCCGCAGGCGCTGGAAACGAGGAACAGGCCGAGCCCCGCCAGCAGCACTGGCTTGCGGCCGAATCGATCGGAAACCGGCCCCCAGACGAGCTGGCCGAGGGCGAGCCCCAGCAGGTAGGTCGTGACGCAATGCTGCGCGGCGCCGGGCACGGTGCCGAACGAGTGCGCGATCACGGGTACCGACGGCAGGAACATGTCCATGCCGAGCGCCGTGAGTGCGACCAGGACGCCCAGAAGGAGCGTAAGGGGAAGCGAATACGGAACTGAAGCCTGAGGAACCGCCACTTATAGATATAATAGCGCGGCCCTCCTGAATCCCTGCCGAAACCCCTGATAACTGCTTGAATCCGACCGCGATATTTTCGAAGACCGGCAAGGGCGTGCAGGAAGCCTCCGGCAAGACCAGCAACCTGTCGCGGGGCGACCGCGCGGTACTCAAGGAAATCGACGGCAAGACCGCGCTCGCGAGTATCGCGACCAAGTTCGATAAGACGCCGGCAGACAAGTTCTACGCGCTGATCACGCAGTTCGACAAGGACGGCTACGTCCGCGAGGTGTCCTCCGGCGCGACCGCCCCGCAGGCGCCTGTGGCGCGCAGCGCGCCGCCAGCCGCCAAGGCGTCGCCGCCCCCGCCCGCCGGTGGCGGCGACGATGAAATGGATTTCACGCAGGCGATCAAGCTGCCTCCGCGACCGGCCGCGCCCGCGGCGCCGAAGCCGCCGGCCATGGACCTGGCCGCGGCTTCCCGCGCTGAAGCCGACCGCAAGGAAAAGGAGCAGGAGGCGTTCAATTTCAAGGCGCGGCAGGAAGCGGAGTTGAAGGCGAAAGCCGCAGCCGACGCGAAGGCCAAGGCGGAGTCGGAAGCCAGGGCGAAGGCGCTGGCGGAAGCCAAGGCGAGGGCGGAGGCCGAGGCCAAGGCGAAGACGGAAGCCGAAGCACGTGCGCGCGCGGCTGCCGCGGCGACGGACTCGAAGGCGCTGGCTGAAGCGGAGGCGAAGGTAAAAGCGGCGCGCGAGGCCGCGGTCCGCATGGCGACCGAGGTGAAGGCCAAGGCTGAGGCCGAAGGCAAGGCCAAGGCCGATGAGCTGACGGGAAAGCTCGATGCCGAGCGCAAGGCGCGCGAGGAAGCCGAAAAGCGCGCCAGCGAGGCGGGGGAAAGCGCGCGCAAGGAACTGGAGGAAAAGGCCAAGCGCGATGCCGACGAGCTGCGCCAGCGCCTCGAGGCCGAGATGAAGGCCAAGCTGGACGAGGAACGCAAGGCGCGCGAGGAGGAGGATCGCAAGCGGCGCGAGGAAGAGGACCGCAAGCGCGCCGAAGAGGACCGCAAGCGGCGCGAGGAGGACGAGCGCCGGCGCAAGGAGGAAGAGGAGCGGCGCGCGAAGGAAGACGCGGAGCGCAAGGCGCGCGAGGAGGAGGACCGCAAGCGGCGCGAGGAAGAGCAGCGCAAGCGCAAGGAGGAAGACGAGCGGCGCGCGAAGGAGGAGGCGGAGCGGCGCGCGAAGGAGGAGACGGAGCGCCGCGCGCGTGAGGAGGCGGAGCGCAAGCGCCGGGAGGAAGAGGACCGCAAGCGCGCCGAAGATGAAAAGCGCCGCAAGGATGAGGACGAGCGCCGGGCCCGGGACGAGGCGGAGCGCAAGGCGAAGGACGAAGCCGAGCGAAAGTCGAAGGACGACGCGGAGCGCAAGGCCAAGGACGACGCGGAGCGCAAGGCCAAGGACGACGCGGAGCGTCGTGGGAAAGAGGAAGCTGACCGAAAAGCCAAGGACGACGCGGAACGTCGTGCGAAGGATGAAGCGGAGGCGAAAGCCCGCGCCGCGCAGGTAGCGTCGGTGCAATCCTCGTCCACGCCGTCGATTCCGCCGGTGGCCGCGCCGCCGTCCCCGCCGCCGCCGCCGCCCGCCTCGGACGGCGGCCTGGGCGATTCGCTGCTTGCCGACCTGGATTCGTTCGGCAAGCGCGAGGAGGAGGAGCAGAGGGCCAAGGAAGATGCCGAGCGCAAGGCGAAGGAGGAAGCGGCGCGCAAGGCCAAAGTGGAAGCCGAGCGGAAAGCCAAGGACGACGCCGAGCGTCGTGCGAAGGAGGAGGCCGAACGCAAGTCGAAAGAGGAGGCGGAACGCAAGGAGAAGGAAGAAGCCGAGCAGCGCGCGCGGGAAGAGGAAGAGCGCCAGAAGCAGGAGGAGGCGGACCGCAAGCGCAAGGCCAAGGAATCGCTGGCCGCCAAGGAAGCCGAGCGCAAGGCGGCGCAGCGGGCCGTGGCCGCGAAAGCCTCCGGCAAGGGTCCCGCCAAGGACGACGAAATCGAGGTCTCGGACGACGACCTCGATCTGGACGACATCAAGAAGGACGAGAAGGCGATGTCGGCGACCGCGGGCAAGGCGACGCGCGAGCGCGAGCAGGCGGCCGCGATTGCCTCGGCCCCCGCGCCCCGGCCGAAGAAATGGGGCAAGCCTGCGGCGATCGCGCTGTTCGTGATCATGATCGGCGGCGTCGCGACGCTGCAGCTGATGCCGGTTTCCACCGCGGATTACGAAAAGGCCGCTTCCGAGGCGATGGGGGTGCCCGTGAAGATCGGTTCGGCGCGCCTGTCGGTGCTCACCGGCATCGAGGCCAGGTTCGAGAACGTATCGGTCGGCGACGCGGTCAAGATAAAGACGGTGCGCGGCTACCCGGAAGTCGGCACATTGTTCGGCGGCAAGAAGGTCTTCAGCCGGATCGAGCTGGAAGGCGTGTCGCTGTCGCAGTCGCAGCTGGCAGACGCGGTGCTCGGCAAGATCGCGGGTGAGAATTTCCGCGTCTCGCGCGTGGTGATCAACAAGGCCAAGCTCGATGGGCCGCTGGCGTTGCCGGTGCTCGACATCGATGCGGCGGTTTCGGGGGACGGCTCGCTGCAATCGGTCACGCTCAAGGGCGGCGACAAGTTGAGCGTGCAGCTCTTGCCCAAAGGCAGCGAGATCGGCTTCGAAATCAGCGCCGGCAGCCTGGCGTTGCCATTCGCGCCCGCGCTGACCTTGTCGGAATTCGGCATGAAAGGCACGGCGAACCGCGCCGGCGTGACGATGTCCGATTTCGACGGCCGCAATTTCGACGGCGTGTTCAGCGGCACGGCGAAGATCCGCTGGGGCGCGAACTGGAGCGTGGATGGCGAAGTGCGCGTCCGCGGCATGCGCGTCGCCGTGCTGGCGCCGACGCTGGTCTCCGAAGGCAAGGTGGACGGGCGCGGCGCCTATTCGATGAGCGGCTCGAACCCGGCGACGCTGTTCGAAAGCGCGCGCATCCAGGGCGAGTTCAAGATCGACAAGGGCGTGCTGGGCAGCTTCGACCTGACCCGGGCGCTGCAGACCGGCGGCGCCCAGTCGAGCGGCAGGACGATTTTCAGCGAGCTGACCGGGCAGGCGCTGTACGAAAAGGGCGCGGTCAAGATCACGAATGCGTCGATTTCGGCCGGCGCGATGAACGCCGGCGCGAGCCTGGACATCGATGCCGGCGGCGGGCTTTCGGGGCGCATCGTGGCTGACGTGAAGACGCCCAACCAGACGCTGCGCGCGACGCTGAACATATCGGGCAAGATCCAGGATCCCGTGATCAGGAAGTGACCTCCACCGTTCTCCGGTACCGCGGCGCGCGCGCGCTGTCGGATTTCCGCCTCGCCAAGCTGTCGCAGGAATTGAAGAAGACGCACCCCGCGGTGCGCGCTCTGGCGGCCGAGTTCTGGCATTTCATCGAAACGGATGCCGAGCCCGACGCGGCCGGCGGGCAGCTGCTCGAGCGGCTGCTGCGCTACGGCACGCCGCCCGATGGCGCGCGGCAGGGCAAGGCGCTTTTCCTGGTGGTGCCGCGGCTCGGCACGATCTCGCCCTGGTCCTCCAAGGCGACGGACATCGCGCGCAATTGCGGACTCGGTGGCGTGCGCAGAATTGAGCGCGGTATTTTATTTTCAGTTGCTTCAGAAGAAAAAATAGATCGCGATCGGATCGGCGCATTGCTGCACGACCGCATGACCGAAAGCGTGCTCGGCTCGCTTGAGGAGGCGGACGGCCTTTTCCGGCATGTGCCGCCGCGCGAACTGGGGCATGTGCCGCTGGCGATGCTGGAGGAGGCCAACACGCGCCTCGGGCTGGCGCTTAGCGAGGATGAAATCGAGTACCTGCGCGCCGCCTACCGCGCGCTCGACCGCGATCCGACCGACGCGGAGCTGACCATGTTCGCGCAGGCCAATTCCGAGCACTGCCGCCACAAGATCTTCAACGCCGACTGGATCGTCGACGGCGAGAGGAAAGGGCAGTCGCTGTTCGCGATGATCCGGCAGACGCACGCGGCCAATCCGCAGGGCACGGTACTGGCCTACTCCGACAATTCCGCCATCGTGGAAGGCGCGGTCGGCAAGCGGTTCTTTCCCGGAAGCGACGGCATCTACCGGGCGAAGGAAGACCTCATCCATTACGTCGCCAAGTGCGAAACGCACAACCATCCGACCGCGATCGCGCCCTTTGCCGGCGCCGCGACGGGCGCGGGCGGCGAAATCCGGGATGAAGGCGCAACCGGGCGAGGCTCGAAACCGAAGGCGGGCCTGGTCGGCTACTCGGTCTCCAACCTGCGCGTTCCGGGCATGCCCCGCGAATGGGAGCGCGAGGACTACGGGCGTCCAGGCCGGATCGTTTCCGCGCTGCAGATCATGCTGGAGGGCCCGATCGGCGCCGCGGCGTTCAACAATGAGTTTGGCCGGCCGAGCCTCGCGGGCTACTTCAGGACCTTCGAGCAGCGGGTGGGCGGCGCGCAGCGCGGCTACCACAAGCCGGTCATGCTCGCTGGCGGCGTCGGCAACATCTCGTCCGCACACTGCGCGAAGACCGTCTTCGGCGACCAAGCGCTGCTGATCCAGCTGGGCGGCCCCGGCATGCTGATCGGCATGGGCGGCGGGGCGGCGTCCTCGATGCGTGCTGGCGCCAACACCGAAGACCTGGATTTCGACTCGGTGCAGCGCGGCAACGCGGAAATCCAGCGCCGCGCGCAGGAAGTGATCGACCGATGCTGGCAGCTGGGCGAGGCCAATCCGGTCCTCTCGATCCACGACGTGGGCGCCGGCGGCCTGTCCAATGCCATGCCCGAACTCGTCCATTCCGCGGGCCGCGGCGCGCGTTTCGAGCTGCGGGCGGTGCCCTCCGAGGACAACGGCATGTCGCCGCGCGAGATCTGGTGCAACGAGGCGCAGGAGCGCTATGTGCTGGCGATCGCACCGGAGAGCCTCGAAGTCTTCAAGGGCATCTGCGAACGCGAGCGCTGCCCGTTCGCGGTGCTCGGTCATGCGACCGCCGATGGCCATCTTCGGGTCTTCGACGCGAAGTTCGACAATAACCCCGTGGACATCGACCTCGCGACGGTTCTCGGCAAGCCGCCGAAAATGCTGCGCGATGTGAAGCGGGTTGCCCCTGCATTGGAAACGCTGTCGCTTGACGGCATCGAACTCAAGGATGCCGCCTACCGCGTCCTGCGGCACCCGGCGGTCGCCGACAAGACTTTCCTCATCGCCATCGGCGACCGCAGCGTCGGCGGCCTGTGTTCGCGCGATCAGTTCGTCGGCCCCTGGCAGGTGCCGGTGGCCGATTGCGCGGTCACGCTGCTCGACTACGACGGCTACGCCGGGGAGGCCTATGCCATCGGCGAGCGCACGCCCCTGGCGCTGATCGACGGTCCGGCTTCGGGCCGCATGGCGGTGGGCGAGGCGCTGACCAACCTGGCGGCAGCGCGGGTGACGGGGCTCGATCGGGTGAAGCTCTCGGCCAACTGGATGGCGGCCGCAGGATCGCCCGGCGAGGATGCGGCGCTGTACGACACTGTTCGTGCGGTTGCGCTGGAACTCTGCCCGGCGCTGGGCGTGTCCATTCCCGTGGGCAAGGACTCCCTCTCCATGCGCACCGCATGGGAGGAAAAGGGCACCGGCAAGGAAGTCATCGCGCCGCTGTCGCTGGTGGTCACGGCGTTCGCGGGGGGCGCGGACGCCCGCGCCACGCTCACGCCGCGACTGCGCACCGACGCGGGCGACACCGAACTGCTGCTCATAGATCTGGGCGGCGGCAGGAACAGGCTGGGAGGGTCGATCCTCGCGCAGGTGTATTCGCGTTTCGGCAATGAAGCGCCGGATGTCGATTCAGCCCCCGCGTTGAAGGGCTTCTTCGAGGCGATTCAGGCGCTCTCAAGGGAAGGCCTGGTGCTCGCGTACCACGACCGGTCGGACGGCGGCCTGTTCGCGACAGTTTGCGAAATGTCGTTCGCCGGGCGCTGCGGCGTCACGCTGAATCTGGACGCGCTGGTATTCGACCAGTCGACCGACGACGTGGATGGCTTCAAGCGCGCCAACGAAGAGCAGCTCGCGGGACGGGTGCGCGAGCGCGCGCTGCAGGCCCTCTTCGCCGAGGAGCTGGGCGCGGTGCTGCAGATCCGTGCCGCGGACCGGACGCGGGTGATGGACCTGCTGCGTTCCTTTGACCTTGGAAATTTTTCATTCCTGATTGGAGATATCAACCCAAGAGACGAAGTCGTATTCAATCGCAATGCCAGGCCGGTGCTTAAGGAAAAGCGCGTCGACCTGCAGCGCGCCTGGTCCGAAACCAGCTTCCGCATGCAGCAGCTGCGCGACAACCCGGACTGCGCGCAGGAGGAATACGACCGGGTCCTCGATTTGACGGATCCAGGAATATCATTTCAGCTGGGTTTTGAAGCAAGGAATTTGTTTGTGGGAAAAAATTCAAGACCACGAATCGCCATCCTTCGCGAACAGGGCGTCAACAGCCAGGTGGAAATGGCGGCCGCCTTCACGCGCGCCGGCTTCGAGGCGGTGGATGTGCACATGTCCGACATCATCGCCGGGCGCAGGGCGCTGGAGGGCTTCAAGGGCATGGCGATCTGCGGCGGCTTTTCCTACGGCGACGTTCTGGGGGGCGGACAGGGCTGGGCGAAATCCATCCTCTTCAACGCCCGGGCGCGCGGCGAGTTCGAGGCGTTCTTCGGGCGCGGCGATACTTTCGCGCTGGGTTCCTGCAACGGCTGCCAGATGATGGCGGCGCTGAAGGAGATCGTTCCCGGCGCCCGGCACTGGCCGGCGTTCGGCGGCAACCGCTCGGCGCAGTTCGAAGGCCGCTTCGTGATGGTAGAAGTGGTGGACAGCCCCTCCATCCTGCTGCGCGGCATGGCCGGCAGCCGCATGCCGATCGCCACCGCGCACGGCGAGGGCAGGGCGGAATTCCAGTCGCCCGAGGACATGAAGAAATCCATGGTGGCGATGCGGTTCGTCGACAACCACGGCCGGCCGACGGAAACCTATCCGTTCAATCCGAATGGCTCGCCGGCCGGCATTACCGGGCTGACGACGCCCGACGGACGCTTTACCATAGTCATGCCGCATCCGGAGCGGGTGTTCCGGACGGTGCAGATGTCGTGGGCGCCGGATCACGCCGGAGAGGATTCGCCATGGATGCAGATGTTCTACAACGCGCGCGCATGGGTAGGCTGATGCGATACTTCGCACTGCTCCTTTTCGCGATCACCATCCACGTGCATGCCGCCGATTGCCCGCCGCTCCTCGATGCCGCGCTTCCGACCCTGTCGGATGACAGGCCGCAATCCCTCTGCCAGTACCGCGGCAAGGTGCTGCTGGTGGTGAATACCGCGAGCCAGTGCGGCTACACCCCGCAGTACGAGGGGCTGGAGAAGCTTCACAAGCGCTACAAGGACAAGGGCCTGGTGGTGCTCGGGTTCCCGTCGAACGATTTCGGCAGCCAGGAGCCGGGCTCGAACAAGGAGATCGCGAAATTCTGCGAAGCCAACTACGGTGTGTCGTTCCCGATGTTCGCCAAGACCAGCGTCGCCAGGGGCGACGTCAACCCTTTCTACGCGAAGCTCACGGTGTCTTCCGGCACGCGGCCGGCCTGGAATTTTCACAAGTACCTGGTGGATCGCAAGGGAACGAAGGCGCTGTCCTTCGTCACCGGCGTCGAGCCGGGCGATCCCAAGTTCGTCAAAGAGATTGAACGCCTGCTGGCAGAAAAAGGAGAACCGAAATGAGCATCATCCGTCATGAACCCGGCCCGATCCTGAGCCTCGCCGTCGAACACGGCAATACCGTCTACCTGGCCGGCATCGTCCCCAAGAACCTTAAGAACGACATCAAAGGCCAGACCGCCGAAGTGCTGGCGGAGATCGACCGCCTGCTGGCGAAAGCGGGGACGAACAAGTCGAAGATCCTGACCGCCAGTATCTGGGTCACCGACATCCGCAACCGCGCGGCGATGAACGAGTCCTGGACCGCATGGGTGGATCCGAAGAACCTGCCGGTGCGCGCCTGCGTAGAGGCGAAGCTCGCCGATCCCGCCTGCCTGGTGGAAATCATGGTGACGGCCGCGAAGTAGGGAGCTGTTCGAGCAGGGCGACGATCGCGCTGGCACCCTGGATTTCCATGCCGGTAACGCGGCCCCGGCTGTCGGTATCCAGGTTGATGCCGAGCTCGTCGTAGACCGACACGGTTTCACCCGCTGGAGCTGCACTGTCCGGTCCCGACGGCGGGCGGAAGTGGACGTAGGCCGTATCCGCGTCCTCGTCGTAGGTCCATCGCTCGATCATCACGTCGCGCAGTTGGTCGGCCACATTGCCGCGTCCGAGATGCGCGAGCGCGGACTCCAGGTCCAGAACCAGGTAGGGAAGGGCTTCCTTTAGCAGCAGGCGAGGGGCGGGAATGGTTTTCATGTGCGTGTCGCCACCGGGGCGTCGTCGGTTCCGGGCTCGGGCATCCGCGCCGCGGTTTTCTCGTCCTGCGCCGGTTCCTCCGGCGGCGGCGTCGCAGTTTCCGTCGCCGGCGCGTCGTGCGCGAGGAACCCGCCCGACTGGTGCTTCCAGAGCCGCGCGTAGTGCCCGTCCAGGCGCAGCAGCTCCTCGTGCGATCCCTGCTCGACGATACGCCCCGCATCGAGCACGATCAGGCGATCCATGCGGGCGATGGTCGACAGTCGATGCGCGATCGCGATCACGGTCTTGCCTTCCATCAGACCGAGCAGCTGCTCCTGGATCGCCAGTTCCACTTCACTGTCCAGCGCCGAAGTGGCCTCGTCCAGCACCAGGATCGGCGCGTCCTTGAGCACCACCCGCGCGATCGCGATGCGCTGGCGCTGGCCGCCGGAGAGCTTGACGCCGCGCTCGCCGACATGCGCGTCGTATCCGGCGCGGCCCTTCCAGTCGCGCAGGCCGAGAATGAATTCTTCCGCATGCGCCTTGTGCGCCGCCGAGCGGACAAGTTCGTCGCTCGCCCCAGGGCGCCCGTAGCGGATGTTGGCCTCGATGGAACGGTGCAGCAGCGAGGTGTCCTGCGTCACCATGCCGATCGCCGCACGCAGGCTTTCCTGCGTCACTGCGGCGATGTCCTGCCCGTCGATGCGGATGTTGCCTTGCTCCATGTCGTAGAAGCGCAGCAGCAGGTTCACGAGCGTCGATTTGCCCGCGCCCGAACGGCCCACCAGGCCGACCCGTTCGCCGGGACGTATCGTGAAGTCGAGCCCGCTGAGGACGCGCCACGCGTCGCCCCGGCCGTAGCTGAAGGAAACGTCCTCGAAGCGGATCTCGCCGCGCGACACTTCGAGCGGGTGGGCGTCCGGCCGGTCGACACCGCTGCGCGGCACCGCGATCGCCTGCATGCCTTCCTGCACCACGCCGACGTTCTCGAAAATGCCGGCGACTTCCCAGCTCACCCAGCCTGCCACGTTGGCGATCTGCCAGGCCAGCGGCAGCGCGGTCGCCACCACGCCGGCCCCCACCGTGCCCTGCGCCCAGAGCCAGATGCCGATGGCCGCGGTGCCGGTGAGCAGCAGGGCATTCATCGCCGAGAGCCAGAACATGAACTGCGATATGACGCGCATGTGCGCCCCGATCGCGGCCTGGTGCTCGTCGATGACCTCGCGCACGTAGGCGTCCTCGTCGGACAGGCGCGCGAACAGCTTTACGGTGAGGATGTTGGTATAGCTGTCGACGATGCGCGCCATCACCAGCGAGCGCACTTCCGAGCTCGCCTTCGCCAGGTCGCGCATGCGCGGCACGAAGTAGCGCAGGAACACCAGGTAGCCGATAAACCACAGCAGCGTCGGCAGGCCCAGGCGCCAGTCGGCCATCGCCATGAGCGCGAAGGCGCCGAGGCCGTAGGCGGCGATGTACCAGACCGCGCGGATGCTGGACATCACGCTCTCGCGCAGCGAGTTGGCGGTCTGCATCACGCGATTCGCAATGCGCCCGGCGAAATCATTCTGAAAGAAGGGCAGGCCCTGGCGCACGACGTGCCAGTGGCTCTGCCAGCGGATCAGGCTCGTGACTCCCGGCACCAGCGCGTTCTGGCGGATCGCGACGTCGATGAACAGGACCAGCGGGCGAATCACCAGGATCAGCACCACCATCCCGAGCAGCATCGGCAACTCCTTCGCCAGCGCTGCCTGGCGGTCGGCCGCTTCCATCAGCGAGACCAGCCTGCCGATGAACACCGGGATCACGGTGTCGATCAGGGCGACGCCCAGGCTGGTCGCGAACATGAGCGCGTACCAGCCCTTGGTCTGGCGCACGAAGTGCCAGTAGAACGCGAGCAGGCCCGGCGGCGGCGTGCCCGGCCCGACGCTGGCAGTGCCGCGGATCCTGGATTGCAGGTAATCGAACACGCTTCTCATTCGAACAGGTTAAGGACGCCGTCCAGCCCCGAGTAGTCGAGGCAGCAGCTGGCCTTGTCGCGCACCACCGGCTTGGCGCGATAGCCGACCGAGATGCCCGCCTCGGCCATCATCCTGAGATCGTTCGCGCCGTCGCCGATCGCGACGGTCTGCTCGCGCGTGGCGCCCAGGCGCCGCGCCATCTGCCTGAACTTCGCGGCCTTGGCCTCGGCGTCGACGATGGTGCCGAGCACGCGCCCGCTCAATTTGCCATTGTCGATCTCGAGGACGTTTGAGAGCGTCTCGTCCAGGCCGAGGCGTTCCTTCAACCGTTCGGTGAAGAACGTGAAGCCGCCGGATACCAGCAGCAGCCTTACGCCGTGCCGCCTGCAGCGCGCGACGAGTTCCTCCGCGCCGGGCGACAGGCGCAGCTTTTCGTCGTAGACGTCCTGCAGCACGTCCTCGTCCAGTCCGGCGAGCAGCGCGACCCGCTGGCGCAGGCTGGCGGGGTAGTCGATCTCGCCTCGCATGGCCTGGGCGGTGATCGCCGCGATTTCGGCCTGCCTGCCGACAAAGCCGCCGATCTCCTCGATGCATTCAATGGTGATGAGCGTGGAATCCATGTCGATCGCCAGTAGCTTCAGGTCCTTGAAGCGCCGGCCCTCGGGCACCCAGGCATGGTCGAGCCGGTTGGCTTCGCACCAGCTGGCCACCGCCGCGCGCCGCGTGGCGTTCCGTAGCCGCCACGCATGGGCGGACACGGGCTCGGGCGTCGCCGAGCCGCAAATCACGGCCAGCTCCGCAGCCTTTGACGCGGTGGCCTCAGGGCTTTGTACGACGAGGTTCGACACGCTGGCCGCCCCGCGGTTGATCCGTCGGCGCACCGCCCCGTTGCGCGACGGCCTTGGCGCGCTCGCGCCATTGCCTGGCTGCCGCGGGATCCGCGGGCACACCCAGCCCTTGCTCCAGCGCCTGCGCCAGCTCGAGCATCGCCAGGCGGTGGCCGCGTTCGGCGGCCCGGCGCAACCACGCCATCGCCGCCTCCAGGTCGCGTTGCACGCCGATACCCTTCTGCAGCAACACGGCGAGCAGGAACTGTGCGCCCTCGTGGTCCTGCGCCGCGGCGCTGCGAAACCACTTCACCGCCTGGGGCGCGCTTTGCTCGACACCCTCGCCGTCGAGATACAGGCGCGCGAGTTGCGCCTGCGCGCGCGGATCGCCGGATTCAGACGCTTTTTCGAGCAGCTGCGCCATGGCCTTGGAATCCTGGGGCACGCCCAGTCCCATGCCGTACATCAGCGCGAGGTTGGTCTGCGCCACCGCGTGGCCCTGGTCGGCCGCAAGCTGGTACCAGCGCGCCGCCTCGATGAAATTTCGAAACGCGCCGCGGCCGTCGTAATGCATCGCGCCCAGGTTGTTCTGGGCTGCCGCGTGGCCGGCTTCTCCGGCGCGCAGATACCAGCCGTAGGCGGCTTCCAGGTTGCGCAGCGGCGGCGGCGCGGTTTCGAGGACGGTGCCGAGCGCGTACTGCGCCTCGGTGGTGCCATCCGCGGCGAGAGGTACCAGGGAGTCGATCGCCTGTTTGTAGTCGCCGCGCTCGAGGGCGCCCATGGCGGGCATGAGGCGGTCAAAGTTCGGGCGGTCAAAGTTCGGGCGGTCGAAGTTCTCCTTGTCCTGCGCCTGGGCCAGGCTGGAGAGGAAAAGACAGAGGAACAGGGCCAGCCTCACGCGGCGAGCGCCCCCAGCAGGTCGCGCGCCGCCTGGACCCGAAGCGGCCACTCGGCCATCTTGGCTTCCAGGCGCAAGCGGTCGGGACCCGCGAGCCGAAGGTTCCTTCTCTTCTGCACCAGTTCGATGACCTTGCCGCGGTCGATCGGCGGATCCTTCTGGAACTGGACCTGCAGCGTTTCATGCGTGGCGTCGACGCGCGCGATGCCGAGGGGCGCGGCGAGCAGCCGCAGCATATGACAGTCGAGCAGCACTTTTGCCGGGTCGGGCAACAGGCCGAAGCGGTCGATGAGTTCCTCGCGCATCGCATCGAGTTCCTCCTGGCTGGCGCAGTTCGCGAGCCGCTTGTACAGGGTGAGGCGCTCGTGCACGTCGTTGCAGTAAGTATCGGGCAGGAGCGCCGGCACGTGCAGTTTTATCTCGGTGGCCGGTTCCATGGGTTGGTCGAGGTCGATCGCCTTGCCCTGCCGCAGCGCCCTGACCGCGCGCTCGAGCATGCGCGTGTAGAGGTCGAAGCCGACTTCCTGGATCTGGCCGGACTGCGAATCGCCCAGCACTTCGCCCGCGCCGCGGATTTCCAGGTCGTGCATCGCGAGGTAGAAGCCGGAACCAAGCTCCTCCATCATCTGGATGGCCTCGAGCCGTTTTTTTGCCTGGTTTCCTAAAAATTCAAATTCAGGAACAAGTAAATAAGCATACGCCTGATGATGGGAGCGGCCGACGCGCCCTCGCAGCTGGTGCAGCTGCGCGAGGCCGAAGCGGTCGGCGCGGTGGATCACGATGGTATTCGCGTTCGGGTTGTCGATCCCGGTCTCGATGATGGTCGAGCACAGCAGCACGTTGTGCCGCTGCTGGGTGAATTCGCGCATCACGCGCTCCAGCTCGCGCTCGCGCATCTGGCCGTGCGCCACGGCGAGGCGCGCCTCGGGCAGCAGGCGCGCGAGCCGGTCGTGGGCATGCTCGATGGTTTCGACTTCATTGTGCAGGTAGTAGACCTGGCCGCCGCGGCGCAGTTCGCGCAGCACCGCCTCGCGGATCAGGCCGTCAGAGTGCGTGGCGACAAACGTCTTGATCGCGAGGCGCCGCTCGGGTGCGGTGGCGATCACGGAGAAGTCGCGCAGCCCTTCGAGCGACAGCGCCAGGGTGCGCGGAATCGGCGTCGCGGTGAGCGTAAGGACGTCCACCTCGGCGCGCAGCCGCTTCAGCGCTTCCTTCTGATGCACGCCGAAGCGGTGCTCCTCGTCGATGATCACCAGGCCGAGGCGCTGGAATTTCACATCCTTGGAGAGCAGCTTGTGCGTGCCGATGACGATATCGAGCTCGCCGGAAGTGATTTTCTTCAATACTTCCGTGGTTTGTTTTCCCGTGTTGAAGCGCGACAATTCCCCGATTTTCACGGGCCAGTCGGCAAAACGGTCGGCGAAGGTCTGGAAATGCTGTTCGACCAGCAGGGTCGTGGGGCAGAGCAGCGCGACCTGCTTTTTGTCGGCCACGGCGACGAAAGCCGCGCGCAACGCGACCTCGGTCTTGCCGAAGCCGACGTCGCCGCAGATCAGGCGGTCCATCGGCTTGCCCGAAGTCATGTCGCCGGCCACGGCCGTGATGGCGGCGGCCTGGTCCGTGGTTTCCTCGAAACCGAAGCCGTCCGCAAACGCATCCATGTCGTGCTGCGAGACGTTGAAAGCGTGTCCCTGGCGCGCAGCGCGCTTGGCATAGAGGTCCAGAAGTTCGGCCGCGGTATCGCGCACCTGTTTCGCGGCGCGGGTCCGCGCCTTGTCCCACTGTCCGCTGCCCAGCTTGTGCAGCGGCGCCTCCTCGGGCTGTGCGCCGGAATAGCGTGAGATCACCTCGAGCTGCGACACCGGCACGTAGAGTTTGTCGCCGCCGTCGTATTCGAGCAGGAGGAACTCCGTCATGCCTTCGCCCAGGTCGAGGTTGACCAGGCCGCCGTAGCGGCCGATGCCGTGCTGCGCGTGCACCACCGGATCGCCGACCTTGAGCTCGGAGAGGTCGCGCAGCATGCCCTCGACCGAGGTCTGCGCCTTGGGGCCGCGGCCCTTGCGCCGCACCGTGCCGGCGTAGAGCTCTGCTTCGGTGACGATCGCCCAGCCTTCCGCGGGGACGCTGAAGCCGTTGGAGAGCGGAGCAACCGTGATCGAAAGCTGTTTGTCGTTTGAAGAAAATTCTTTGAAATTTTCACAAGGCGAAGGCGCAAGACCATACTCGGACAAGTACGACAACATGGTCTCGCGCCGTCCGGGCGATTCGGCGCCCAGCAGGATGCGCAGTCCCGACCCGGCGACGAATGCCTTGAGCGCGGCCAGCGGATCCTTCGCGCGCCGCTCCACCGCGAGCGCCGGCAGCTGCGCCGATGACAATGATTGCGCCGGGTCGACTTCCGGGGCTTCCAGCATGTCGATCCGCGGAAACGCCTTTGCGCGGACGAAGAATTCCTCGGCCGGGACGAACAGCTGCGCGGGCGGCAGGAGGGGGCGGTCCGGATCGCCGCTCATCATCGTGTAGCGCGACTGCGCATCGCGCCAGAAGCCCTGGATCGCACCGGCGACGTCGTGGTGCAGCACCAGAGTGGAGGCTTCCGGCAGGTAGTCGAAGGCGGTGGCGAGCGAATCGAAGAACAGGGGCAGGTAGTACTCCACGCCGGCCGCCGGCACGCCGTTGGAGACATCTTTGTAGATGCGCCGCTTCGACGGATCGCCTTCGAACAGTTCGCGCCAGCGGCCGCGGAACTTGCCGCGGCCGGCCTCGTCAAGCGGGAATTCGCGCGCCGGGAGCAGCCGCACATCCTTGACGGAATAAAGCGTGCGTTGGGTATCGACGTCGAAAGTGCGGATCGTCTCGATCACGTCGTCGTCGAGGTCAAGCCGATAGGGCACCGCGCTGCCCATGGGAAAGAGGTCGACGATTCCGCCGCGAAAGCAGAATTCGCCGGGCGTCATGACCTGCGTCACCGCGCTGTAGCCGGCGAGCGCCAGCTGGCGCCGCAGCGCCTCCGCGTCGAGGTGCTCGCCCTGGCGCAGGAAGAATGTGTAGGCGGCGAGATAGGAGGGCGGGCAGAGCCGCGTGAGCGCCGTCACGACGGGTATCAGGACGATGTCGAAATCGCCGCGCTGTATCCGGTAGAGCGTCGCGAGGCGCTCCGACACCAGGTCATGGTGCGGCGAGAAGCTGTCGTACGGCAGCGTTTCCCAGTCGGGCAGCAGGCACGTGCGAAGCTGCGGCGCGAACCAGGCGATCTCTTCGAGCAGGCGGCCGGCATCGAGAGCGTTGGCGGTAAACGCCGCGAGCGGGCGCGACTCCACCGCCAGCCGGGCGAGCGCGAGAGCGTCGCAGGAGCCGGCCAGGCCGCAGTAGCGTTTCTTGCCTGGAAGAGAGTCGCGATGCATGACAAGAAAGAAGCGCCATGCAATTATACGGTGTTGAATACACAAAAGTTTTTGCAAACACGAAGGGTTTCCTGCAAACCCGAAGGGGTTCCTGAGTGTCGCTCTACGCGCTGATTCCCGCAGCCGGCGCCGGAACAAGACTCCGGGGTGAGATTCCGAAGCAGTACCTGCCGCTCGCGGGCAAGCCCATGCTCTGGCACGCGGTGAAATCGGTCTGCGTGCCGCCGATCGAGAACGTGTTCGTGGTCCTGGCGCCGGAAGACCGCGAATTCGCGCGCCACGACTGGGGCGCTTTCGGCGGGCGCGTGGAACCGCTTTACTGCGGCGGCGCTACGCGGCGGGATTCCGTCTATAACGGCATGGTGGCTACGATGGCGGCAGTGGACGCCGACGATTGGCTGCTGGTGCACGACGCTGCGCGGCCGTGCCTGCCCAGGGCGGACCTGGAAAAACTCATCCGCGAGACGGGCGACGACCGTGCGGGCGGGATCCTCGCGCTGCCGGCGGCTGACACCGTGAAGCGCGCCGTGAAGGTTGAAACCCGATCGGATGAAGCCGCGCACTTCCGAGTCGCTGGTACCGAGGACCGCAACCAGCTGTGGCTTGCACAGACTCCGCAGATGTTCCGCTTCGGTTTACTCATGGAAGCATTGAAAAAAGCGAAGGACGCGGTCACCGATGAAGCCGGCGCGATCGAGCAGCTTGGCCTGCGGCCACGGCTGGTCGCGGGAAGCCGTGAGAACATCAAGGTGACCTACGCGGAAGACCTGAAGATGGCGCAAGCCATCCTGGAGAAACGATGAGAATAGGGCAGGGGTTCGACGTGCACGCGCTGGTTTCGGGCAGGAGACTGATGATTGGCGGCGTGCACATTGCGCACCACAAGGGGCTGCAGGGGCATTCGGACGCAGACGTCCTGCTGCATGCCATCTGTGACGCTCTGCTGGGAGCGGCCGCGCTTGGCGATATCGGCGCGCATTACCCGGACACCGACCCGCAGTACAGCGAAGTGGACAGCCGCGAACTGCTGCGCGCCACCGCGAAGAAGGTGGCCGCCGCCGGCTACAGGATCGTCAATATCGACGCCACGATCATTGCGCAGGCGCCGCGCATGGCGCCGCACGTGCCGAAGATGACCGGCAATATCGCCGCCGACCTCGGCATCAAGCCCGCCGCCGTGAGCATCAAGGCGACCACGACCGAGAACCTGGGCTACATCGGCCGCGAAGAAGGCATCGCGGCACAGGCCATTGCACTGATTGAATGAGGTCATGAATGTATTCGCCTGACTACAACCGCGTCGAAGATCGTCCGGAACTTCTCGCATTCCTGCGAGCCAACAATTTTCCCGTGCTCGTGACCGGAACCGGCGGCGTGCTGCATGGCTCGCACCTGCCGGTGACCATCCACGAGGATGGTCCGCGGATAGTCATCGACATGCACATGGCGAAGAACAATCCGCAATGGAAGGAATTCTTCGACGACGAGGTGCTGGTGATCTTCAGCGGGCCGCATGCCTACGTCTCGCCGCGCTGGTACGCGGACCAGGAACGCGTGCCGACGTGGAACTACACGGCGATCCACGCCTACGGCATTCCGGCAATCATCCCGGACAGGAAGGCGAAATGGGAATCGCAGCGGCGCCTGATCGAGGTGCTAGATCCGCAATGGCTGCCGAAATTCGATGCGCTCAGCCAGAAGTATGTCGACATGATGCTCGATGGCATCGTCAATTTCTCGATCCAGGTCGCGCGCCTGGAAACACGCTGGAAGTTGTCGCAGAACCGGGGCCGGGGCGAAATGGAGCTGATCGCCGCGGCGCTGGAGAAATCAGGCGATGCCGGCGCGCGCGCCCTCGCGGCGCTCACCCGCAGGCACCTGCCCGGCTGAGTCCGGCCGCGCCAGCCACAGGTATTGCTGCTTTAGCATGCAGTCGACCAGCGCGAACTGGTCTGCCATGGCCTTCAGCCGGCGGACGTGGTCGGGCGGCGCAGCGGGCGCGGGAGCAGGGCTTTTAGCAGCCGCTTGCCGAAGCCGAACAGTTCCACCAAGGCAGTGGCCATTGCCTCTCCCTGGGCGAGACGGGCTTTGGCCCGCAGGCGCTCGTGGCCGTTGATCTGGATCTCGTCGATCAGGCGATTGAAGAATTCCAAATTTTCATTAGCTTTGCTAATCTTTTCATTCATTGCTATTCTCCTTTGTAACGAAGTCACTATCTCCTGATACTGCATTGCACTATTACAGTACTGTCATAAATGTCAATTACAACTACCTGTTATGGCATAACTATATTGACATGCCTTAATGGAATTGGTTGCAATGCAGCAATTGATCTTTTCTCTGCTAATAAGTGAGAAAAATTATCTCTAAATCGAGAGCAAGAGAACGGCTGCCGCCCCTGAATGCCCTGCGCGCCTTTGTCGCCGCGGCAAGCCACCTGAGCTTTGCCACGGCCGCCCGGGAATTACACGTGACGCCAGCGGCGATCAGCCACCAGATCAAGGGCTTGGAGGAACACCTCGGGTTGCGCCTGTTCCGCCGGCTGACCAGGGGCCTCGAATTGACGCGCGCAGGCCAGGCGCTATTGCCGAAGTTGCGCGAAGGTTTCGGCCGGCTCGGCGAAGCGCTCGATGAGATGCGCGCCACCGAAGCGCCGGGAACCCTGGCCGTCAGCGCGGCCACTTCATTCGCGACGCGCTGGCTGGCGCCCAGGCTGCACCGATTCGTCTCCGCCCATCCCGAGCTCGACGTGCGGATCAATGCGAGCACGCGCCTGATCGATCCGAAAAAGGACGAATTCGCCCCCGGCGACGCGATTGCCGTATCGCCGGTCGAGGACGCCGACATCGTTGTGCGCTTCGGTCTAGGGGATTACCCGGGATTCCGTGTCGACAAGCTCCTGGATGTGGTGGTGACGCCGATGTGCAGCCCGCGTCTTATGGAGGGAACGCAGGCGCTGCGTTCGGCGGCGGATCTCGCGAAGCACGTCCTCATCCACGACAACGTTACCTACGACGACGGCCGGCAGCTGTGGGATGCCTGGTTCGAAGCGGCAGGCATGCCGGAGGTCGATACCTCTCACGGATTGCGCTTCAGCCATGCAATGCTCGCGCTCGAAGCGGCCGCCGACGGCATGGGCGTGGCGCTGGGCATGCCGGTACTCGCGCAATCGGACATGGAATCAGGCCGGCTGGTGGCGCCCCTGCAGAGTTCGCTGCCGCTGAAGTTCGGCTACCACATTGTCAGTGGAGAAGACACTGCGGACCGCGCCGACGTGGTTGCCTTCCGCAACTGGCTGCTCGCCGAGGCGGCGCGGGCGCCGCAGAAAAAGAACTGAATGGTTCAGCCCAGCGCAAGGGCGAGGCGCGCCACCAGGCCGCCGCCGTCGCGCAGCGCGAGCTCGAATCGCCCGCCATGCGCGCGCGCGATCCGGTCGACGATGGCGAGGCCGAGTCCCGCGCCGCCGCCGCCGCGCGCTTCGTCCAGGCGCGTGAAGGGACGTTTTAGGCGCTCCAGCTCGCCAGTCGGCACCGCTGGACCCCGATCCATCACTTCGATCACGACCAGCGCGCCGTCGCGGCGCGTGGCGATTTCGACGGTGCCGCCAGCGTAGCGCAAGGCGTTGTCGATCAGGTTGCCGACCGCGCGCCGAATCGCAAGCGGGGCGAAGCGCAGCGGCGGAATATCTCCGGAAGAAAGCGACACTGTCCGCTCGCGCCTGCGGAAGCCCTCGACGATTTCAGCCAGCAGTCCGTTCAGGTCGCCTTCGACCAGGGGTTCGTCCTCGCCGCGGGCAAAGGCGAGGAACTGTCCGATCACCTTGTCCATCTCGTCAACGTCGCCGCCCATGCCTTCGGCGATTTCGCGGTCCGCGCCGCTCATCTCGAGCGCCAGCCGCAGGCGCGACAAGGGCGTGCGCAGGTCGTGCGAGATGCCGGCCAGCACCATGGCGCGCTCGCGTTCCATGGCCGCCAGGTCACCCGCCATGCGGTTGAACGCGACCGACACAGTGCGCATTTCACGCGGCCCCTCTTCGGCGAGCGCCGCGGGAGGTTGCCCGCGGCCGACTTCGCGCGCGGCGGCGGCGATTGCGCCCAGCGGCCGGCTAAGAGTGGAGGCGATGAACCAGGCGCCGGCCAGCGCGAGCGCGAGCAGGGCCAGGCCGCCGCCCAGCCATTCGAGGCCGATCGACGGCTCGAAGCGCTCGCGCGGCAGCATCACCCAGTATTCGTCCTCATCGATGGTGAAGCTGACCCAGAACCCTTCCACCTTGTCGCGCGCATAGGCGAACCGCGTCTGCGTCCCGAGGGCCAGTTTCGCTTTTTGCGAGACCAGATCGAAGAGCGCCTCGGCCGGCAGCGGCTCCAGCACTTCGCCGCCGGTGAGCGGCGCCAGTCGTATGCCTTCGCGTTCGTTGATTTCGATCAGCAGGTTGCGCCGTAGCACGGGGTCGGCGTTCACCAGCGCGGCGCGGGTCAGGTTGACGATGCTCACGGTCTGCTGCGCGAGCTCGCGCGCGCGCGGCTCGCGCTCGTAGACGCGGTAGAGCTGGACGGTGGCGGCCGCCGA
>JANNXB010000031.1:0-8854 GCA_031409355.1 Betaproteobacteria bacterium
CAGCTGGGTGAACGACGTCAGGTTGTTGTAGCCAACCTTGATCAGGTGCGGTGCGACCGTCAGCGGGCCGCTGTCGAAGTAGTACAGCGTGTAGCCATCGTTCGGCGCCTTGGCGATGAACTCCATCGCCACGCCGCCGGCGTTGCCGGGCTTGTTCTCGATCAGGATGTTCTGGCCCAGCAGCGGCTCTAGCAGCCTGGCCAGCGGACGGATGCCGGCATCCGCCGCGCCGCCGGGGGCGTAGCCGATGACCACGCGGACCGGCTTGTTCGGATAACCCTGTGCTTGCAGCTGCGGCGCCCAGGCGGCCGTACCGCCAACAGAAAACGCGACAGCCGCGCCAACTAGAAGGTTGCGCATGTTTGATTCCTTTGGCTCAAAAAATTATGCAGTCACCCGGCGCTAAAGGTCAATCGATCACGCGATCGGCGCGCCACTTCACTGAATCACTTCGTCGGCGCGCACCGCGAGTGACTGCGGCAGGGCAAGGCCGAGCGTCTTCGCGGTCTTGAGGTTGATGGTGAGGTAGTAGCGGGTGGGCTGCTCTGCCGGCAGGTCGGCGGGCTTGGCGCCTTTGATGATCCGGTCGACGAAGCGCGCGACATTCAGGTTGATGTCGTCCACGCTCGGGCCGTAGGACATCAGACCGCCGCTCTGGACGTAGAAGCCGAACTCGTACATTGCCGGTATGCGGTGCAGCTCGGCAAATTCGATCACCCGTTTTCGGTTGAGGACGGTGAGCGCGTCCGCCACCAGGAACAGCGCGTCAGGCCGTTCGCGCGTCATGGCGTTGAACGCTGTCGCGAAGTCATCGGGCTCGCGAACACCCAGCGCCTGGACCGTCACATTGAGCACCCGCGCCGCGTTCTCGATCGCCTTGTAGCGCAGGGTCATCGCGTGATCGTCCGTATTCCACAGGATGGCGATGCGCTTGGCTTTTGGCACCGCTTCCTTGAGGATCTCCATGCGCTTCGCGCTAAGCGTGCCGGCATCGTCGCTCATGCCGGTGATGTTGCCGCCCGGCCGGGCAAGGCTGGCAATCATGCCAGTGGCCACGGCGTCGCCGCCCGCACCGGTAATGATGACCGGGATCGTCGTCGTCGCCTTCTTGACCGCGGCGATCGCTGGCGCCCCGAGTGTCAGGATCAGATCCGGTTTGAGCGCGATCAATTCGGCCGCCAGCGCCGGGAGCCGCTCCAGCTTGGCGTCGGCCCAGCGGCCGACATACGCGATGTTCTTGCCTTCGACGTAGCCCAGATCGCGCAGCGCCTTTCTAAGCGTTGCGGGTAGAGCGCCGTCCGGCGGCGTGCCGCCAGCGGCCAGATAGCCGACGCGGAACAGCTTGTCCGCAGGTTGCGCAAAAGCGGCGAGCGGCGCGGCGCTAAGTGCAAGCAATGCAAATGCGGTGTCACGTCTGTTCATTGGGATCTCCCTCAGGGCGGTGAGTCTACGCCCTGAATGCTCGCGCGAGGTCGAGAGCCGCCCGTCGCGCATAATGGGCGCCCGACCAGGGAGGGTGAGTGAACCGCCGCCGCAGACTTCTTCTTGCGTTCTCCGCAAGCGCGCTCACAGCGCCGTTGGGCGCTCTCGCGCAACAGCAGGGCAAAGTCTGGCGCGTCGGCTTTCTGGCATCGCTTGCGCGCCCGGCGTCCCTCGAGACTCACTGGTTCGGCGGATTCGCACGCGGAATGCGCGATCTCGGCTATGTCGAAGGCAAAAACCTGCTCATCGAATGGCGCTTTGCCGAAAACAAGTCCGAACGACTTCCAGGTCTTGCGGCGGAGCTGCTGCAGCTGAATATGGATGTTCTCGTGGGGGCAGGAGTGGATTCGCCACTCGCGTTGCAGAAGCTCACCACCACGATTCCGATCGTCATGGCTAGCGCCAGCGACCCGATCGGCAGGGGTTTGGTAAAGAGCCTGGCGCGGCCAGGAGGCAACGTCACCGGGCTCTCGACCATCACCAACGAACTCGGCGGCAAGCGCCTTGAATTGTTGATTGCGATGGTACCCAAGCTGTCCCGCGTGGCTGTCCTGTTTTCTGGCAGTCCGATCAGCAGCAGGATTCTGGCGAACGTCCAGGAGGCGGGACAGACGCTCGGCATAACGATTCTGCCTGTGCAAGCACGGACAACTCAGGAAATAGACATCGCGTTCTCACTGATGCGCCAGCAGAAGGCCGGAGCTGTGCTCGTGGTGCTCAATCCATTCTTTCAGCAGCAAAGAATTCAGATTGCGGAAATGGCGTCGAAACACAGGCTGCCGTCCATGACTGCCGATCGGATATACGCGGAGGCCGGCTGTCTCGTGAGCTATGGCGCCAGTCTCGCCGATCATTTCTATCGCGCCGCGACCTACGTCGACAAGATATTCAAGGGTGCGAAGCCGGCCGACCTGCCGGTCGAGCAACCGACGAAATTCGAACTGGTGATTAACGGCAAGACCGCAAAGGCGCTCGGTCTCACGATCCCGCAATCGCTCCGGATCAGCGCGGACCAGGTGATTGAGTGATGCGGCTCGCGAGCACATAGCGCGTGCCGCGTCCCCTGCCGGCAATTGCCAGCACGGCTTTTTCGGCCAGGTCCGCCAGATCCCGTGTCGCCGTTGCTTTTGAAGCCCCGGTGATGTTGATGTATTTGCGGGCGCTCATGCCACCAACGAATCCCCGCGGTCCGGCGTCAAGCAGCTTCTGCACGGCCTTTTTCTGGCGTTCGTTCATCTGCGGTGCTGCCTGCCAGAAATGCCTCTTGCTCACCGAGGTGCGGATGATGGCGGCGGACGTGTCGCACGCCTCTGCAAACTGCCCTGCGAACCACGCCACCCAGCCGGTCACATCCAGTTCGCCGCGCTGCGCGGCATTGAGCTGGTCGTAGTATTGCTTACGGTTTTCGTGCAATTGGCGCGACAGGCTGTAGAGCCGCGCTGGCGCGTTCGCATCCTGCGCCAGAGCCATGTCGCAAAGGGCGCGGCCGATGCGCCCGTTACCATCTTCAAATGGATGGATAGTTTCGAACCACAGATGCGCGATGCCCGCGCGCACCACGCCGTCGATGGCGATCTTGCCGCCGGGCACTGTGTCGCGAAACCACGCGAGCAGGCGCGTCATCTCCGCATGAATCCGCGCCGAAGGCGGTGCGACATAGTGCACCTTCTCCTTGCCTGGCCGCCCGCTAACGATCTGCATCGGGTCGGTGTCTTTGCGGTAGGCGCCCACCTCGATGCGCGCCAGTCCGGAACGAACGGTGGGAAAAATGGCCGCCTGCCAGGCGCACAGCCGCGCGTGGGTGAGCTTAGCGCCGAAGTTGCGCGTTGCGTCGTCCATCATATCGACCAGACCATCCACATCGCGCGAGGAAGCGCCGCCCTTGGCGGTGCCGATCTTGCGCATCACCGAAGAACGCACGGCGTCGAGATTCAACTTCTCCCCTTCGATGCCCGCCGTCGCCATTGCCTCGCGGACCCAGATGTCGTGGAGTATCTCGGGATGGCGCACAAGGCCGAGCGCATGCGCCAGGCCGAGCACGGTGCCTTGCGCCAGGCGTGCGCGGCAGAGCGGCTCTGTCAGGGCGTCGTGACGGAAGGTGAAGGCGGGCCAGCCGGGGCGGGCCCAGATGTAGAGCGGAAGGGTCATGAGCCGTAGTTTACTGATTTACGGCTCATATTAGTTCTATTTGTGAGCCGTATTACTCGTCGAGCGAGATCCTGCGCTCGCGTGCGAGGGCGGCCCAGCGCGCGATGTCGGCCTGGATAAATTTGCCGAACTGCTCGGGCGTCATCGGCATCGGGTCGATCGCTTCGCCCGCGAACCTCTGCTGCAGTGCGGGCGACGCGAGCGACTTGTTTATTTCGGCGTTCAGGCGCCGGGTGATCTCCGCTGGCAGTTTCGCCGGGCCGACGATGCCGTACCACTGCACGCCGTCGAAGCCCTTGAAGCCCGATTCCTCGAAGGTGGGAACCTCGGGCAGCAGCGGATGGCGCGTTAGGCCGGTGATCGCGATCGGCCGCATTTTTCTCGCGCGCACGTGCGGCAGCGCGGCGGCAAGGCCGGGCATCATCATCATGGTCTGGTTGGCGAGGAAATCGTTGATCGCCGGGCCGATGCCGCGATAGTGGGCCACCACGGCGTCGAAACCCGCGGCGCCCTTGAACTGCTCCATTGCGAGGTGGTTCAGCAGGCCGATGCCGCCGGAGGCGTAGGACATGCTCGCGGAATTCTTCTTCGCGTACTCGACCAGCGTCTTCAGGTCGGTGGCGGGCAGCGCGGGCTGGATCACCAGCAGGTTGGGCGTGCCACCCACCATGGCGATGGCGGTGAAGTCCTTCACGGCGTCGTAGGGAACCTTGCGCACCGCCGGGTTGGTGCCGTGCGTGCCGACGTAGCCCACCATCAGGGTGTAGCCGTCGGGCGCGGCGCGCGCGGTCGCCATGGTCGCGATCTGCCCGCCGCCGCCGGACACGTTCTCGACCACGAAAGTCTGTTCCATCGCGCGGCCGAGCTGGTCGGCCACCGTCCGTCCGATCAGGTCCAGCCCGCCGCCCGGCTGCGCCGGGACGATGATCTTCACCGTCTTGGCCGGATAGGCCTGCCCCAGAGCGGCAAGCGAAAAACTAGCGGCGAAAAGAAGACAGATCCAGCGGGCCATTGAAAGCCTCCTTGGCGAAAGCGAGGAATGCATCGGCCTGCGCCGGCGCCCAGCCGCCGTAGGCCGCGTTGCCGCGGAACTTGCGCTCGAGTTCGCCCGGCTGCAGCGGTTCGTGCACGCCGCCGCGGATGTGCGGCTGGCGCTCCTCGAACACGCGTCCGTCCTTGAGCGTCATCTTCACGTGGCCGGTATAGCGCGCCGGATACGGATTGTCCGGATCGATCCGGTAGCGCACTTTTGCCGCGAGCGCGAGGACGCGCGCATCGCTCACGGTGCGCGCGCTGAACGCCTCGAATCCCGCGCCGCCGGTGACGAAGGCGACCGCGATGTTGAAGGGCGTGCTGAACTTGGCGGCGTAGCCGTTCGGCGGGCGCTGCTTGCCCGCGAGCGGTTCCCACAGGCGATGTACATAGCCTTCAGCGGTGTCGCACTGCACTTCGGTGATGTCTTCGGCGCGGAAGGAAGCACTGCGGCCGCGCTCGCGCAGGCGCAACGCGCAGTCGATGTAGGGCTGGTTCATGGTGCCGGTGGCGTAGGGCTTGAACGTGAGGCCGGTGAGAAGCCAGTCCTTGCCGAACTCATGGGTTAGTTTTTTGTAATCAAAATCCAGATCATGAGCGAAGGCGTAAAACAACCCGTGCTTGCCCTCGAACACCGTGCGCGGGCCGGTGAAGCCTTCACGTGCGATGCGCGCGGCATGCAGACCGCAATGCGCCGCCCAACCCGCGTGCAGGCGCTTGGTCCAGGCGCCTTCGGCGAGGTACTCGATGATCCCGCCCGCCATGCTGCCGGCGATGCCGAGGGCGTCGACGGTTTGCTTTTCATTCAGATTCAGGGTTTTCGATACGGCAAGCGTTGCCGCGATGCTCCCCAGGACGGCCGTGGGATGAAAACCTGCCTTATGAATGCGCTTGGGCGCGACCAGGCTGAGGCGGCACATCGTCTCCACGCCGGCCGCGATGCCGAGCAGGGCGCTGCGCCCGTCCCTGCCGAAGCGCTCGCAAGCGGCGAGCACTGCCGGCACCACGACCGCGCCGGAATGTACAGGTCCGCCCTCGAAGGTGTCGTCGAAGTCCTCGCCGTGCGCGGCGGTGCCGTTTAGCAGCGCGGCGTCCTCCGGCCTATAGCTCTCGGCGTGCCCCAGGGCCGTGCACGCGCCTCCCGCGTCCAGGCTTTTCTTGAGCGAAGTTACGTAGTCGGAATTTCGTGCGGCGACGCAGAGTCCCGCTACATCCAGCAACAGGTCCCGGCACCTGCCCTGCACCTGCTCCGGAACACTCTTCAATTCGAAAACCCGGGCGGCGAGCGCTTCAGCGACAGTTGGCTTCATGCCATATATCCGCCGCCGCTGACGTGCAGCGACTGGCCCGTGATGTAGCGCGCGCCGGGCCCGCAAAGGAAGCGCACTGCCGCCGCGACTTCGTTCGGATCGCCGCGGCGTCCGACTGGAGGCAGGCCGCTCCGGTGGGCGGGGCGCTCGGGTGCGCCGGGCAGGCCGCGCACGGTTTCGATGGTTCCCGGCACCACGCAATTGACGGTGATGGATTGCGGCGCGAGTTCTAGCGCCAGCGCGCGCGTCAGGCCCGTGATTCCCGCCTTGGCGGTGACGACATGCGCGCGCCCCGAGGCGCCCGTGTGCGCGGTCATGCCGCCGAGGTTCACGATCGAGCCGGCGCCGGCGCGCGCCAGGTGCGGCGCGCAGGCCTGCGCGCAAAGGAAGGAGCCCTCTAGCATGCTGGACAGCACGCGCCGCCATTCGTCCAGCGTCATCCCGGCGAGCGAAGTCTCGGCCCGCACCGCTGCGTTATTGACCAGCACGTCGAGCCGGCCGAACTGCGCGACAGTAGATTCCACCATCGCCGCGACCGCGCCGGCGTCCGTGACATCCGCCATGTGCAGTGCGGCGCGTCCCCCGGCCGAAACGATCTGCGCCACGGTCTGCTCCGCGTCTTCCCGCGAATTGCGCGCGTTCACCATCACCGCGGCGCCGCCCGCGGCCAGCGCGCACGAAATCGCGCGGCCGATGTTGCGCGCACCGCCCGTGACCAGGGCGACCTTGCCGGCCAGTTCGCTTGCTTCCGCCATGGTGCTATCGTATAAGAAGTAGCCTGCCGGAGAGAGCCTCAAACATGAAAACCAAGGTAACCAACCTGCGCGCGGCCTACCCGGATCTGTCTCCGGACAAGGATTACCCGCCGCTAAAGTTCAAGTCGCTCAAGGGCAAGGTCAGCCCCGCGGAGTGGGATGCGCGCGTGGATTGCGCCTGCGCCTACCGCCTGGTGCGCCACTTCGGCATGGACGACATGATCTACAACCACATCTCGGCGCGCATCCCGGGCACCGAGGAGTTCCTCCTAAATCCCTTCGGCCTGACCTACGACGAAATGTGCGCCTCGTCCCTGATCAAAGTGAACCTGGCGGGCAAGGTGATCTGGGAGCCCGATTTTCCGAAGGGCCTGGGCTACAAGTTCAACCCGACCGGCTTCGTCATCCACGGTGCCATCCACGAGGCCAAGCCCGAACTGCACTGCGTGATCCACACGCATTCGCTTGCCGGCATGGCGGTCTCTTCGCTGAAGAAGGGGCTGTTGCCCATGACCCAGACGGCGATGCGCTTCGATAAAGTTGCGTATCACGACTATGAAGGCGTGGCGCTCGACCACGCCGAACGCCAGCGCCTGCTCGCCAACCTGGGTGATTGCGACGTGATGCTGCTGCGCAACCATGGCCCGCTCGCGGTCGGCCGCACGGTGGCCGAGGCCTTCAATAACATCTACCGCCTCGAGCGCGCCTGCCGCACGCAGCTGATGGCGCAGGGCGGCGGCGACGAGATCGTCCTGCCGCCGAAAAGCGTCATCGAGAAGACCAATCATATGTACCGTCCCGGCACGCGCCGGTCTTACGGCCTGCTTGAGTGGCCGGCGATGCGGCGCCTGGCGGACCGCCTCGATCCTTCCTACAGGATATGAGCATGATTCGAATTTTGTTGTTGTTGGCCTTCGTATTTTCTTCCGCCGTGGCACTTTCTCCCGCCCATGCGCAAGAAAGATACCCATCCAAAGGCTTGAAGATAATTGTCCCCTTCGCGCCCGGCGGATCGACGGACATCTTCGCGCGCCTGGTCGCCGAGCGGCTCTCTGCGTCGTTCTCCCAGCCGGTGGTGGTGGAGAACCGCGCCGGCGCTTCCGGGAACATCGGTGCCGACGCGGTGGCGAAGTCGCCGCCCGACGGCTATACGCTGCTGATGGCGACCACCGGCGTGATGGCGATCAACAACGCCTTGTTCAAAAGCATGGCCTACGACGCGGCGAAGGATTTCGAGCTGGTGATCTTCATCGCCTCGATCACCAACGTGCTCGCGGTGCCGAACGACCTGCCGGCGAAGAACGTGGCCGAGCTGGTGGCGCTGGCGAAGAAGGAGCCGGGCAAGCTCACCTTTGCCTCCTCGGGCGCGGGCAGCTCGACGCACCTGTCGGCGGAGCTGTTCAAGAGCATGGCGGGGATCGACGTGGTGCACATCCCGTTCAAGGGCAGCAGCCAGGCGCTGATCGACGTGGTGGCCGGGCGCGTGTCGATGATTTTCGACAACATGCCCTCATCCCTGCCGCATATCAAGAGCGGCAAGCTGCGCGCGCTCGGCGTCACCGGGCTGAAGCGCTCGCCGGCGCTGCCCGACGTGCCGACGATTGCCGAAGCCGGCGTCGCCGGTTACGACTCGCTCTCGTGGAGCGGGTTCGCGGTGCCCGCCGGCACGCCGCGCGACATCGTGCAGCGCCTGAACCGGGAGACCGCGGTGATCCTGCTCGCGCCCGACATGCGGCAGAAGCTCGCCGAGCAGGGCGCCGATGCGATCGGCGGGCCGCCGGAAACCTTCGCCGACCATGTGCGCAGGGAACGCGCGAAGTGGGGCAAGCTGATCCGCGACCGCGAAATTGTTGTCAACTGAGCGTCGTCAACTAGCGCCATGTTCGTCGTAGAAAAATTCGCCGCCTGGGCGGAGGACTACCGCAAGGTGCCGATCGCGCCGGAAGTGCTGCACCACGCCAAGCGCGCCGTGATCGACTGGTACGCCGCACTTCTGCCGGGTGCTGTGGTGCCTCCGGCGACCATGCTGGAAGCGGCATTCAGGGATGAAATTGGCCACGGGCCTAGTTTTCTAGCCCTCGGAAAGAAAACCTATCCGCGTCTGGCAGCGCTCATCAACGGATCGGC
>JANNXB010000032.1:0-1550 GCA_031409355.1 Betaproteobacteria bacterium
CGCGCCGTCGGTGTCGACGACTTGCGCATCGGTGGTAATGCGCAATCCGCCGAAGGTAAAGGTGATCCCGCAGGAGACCGCATAAGCCTCGTAGGGCGGCGTATCGAGAACATTGGCCCAGTTGGATTTGGGCACCGGCAGATCTTCGGTGCCGCGTCCGTCCTTGATGTTCGGGTCGAAGGCAATGTCGGTGCGAATCGCGGCGTTGTAGGCATGCAGGGTTGCGAGCGCCGTGAGCGCGTTTACGTCATCGAGTTTTCCGACCAGTTCTTCGAGCGTGTTCGCGGTTACCTTGGTGACCTGGCGGATGCGGTATTCGTCGCGCAGCAGGTGTGTGACCTTCTTATCGAAAATTTGCCAGGCGAACTGCCCCGGCTGGCGCAGGATGACCGCACCGTATTTTGCGTAGGTGTAATTGCGGAAGTCCGCGCCTTCGTCGACGAAGCGCTTGCCCTCGGCATTGATATAGACGCCCCAGGGATAGGAGTGCTTCTGGAACTGGTCGCCGATCGCAAGATCGCCGAACTCGGGGGCGTTCCTCTCCCAGGCCACCGCGTGGCAGCCCGACCAGTTGCCTGCAGCCGCGGCGCCCGCCTCCAGCGCCATGCGGATGCCATCGCCCGTGTTGAACCGGGTGCCGCGCACCTTGGCCAGTTCCCAACCCGGCCCCAGGTAGCGCACGCGCTGCTCGGGATCGGCCTGGAAGCCGCCCGCGGCGAGGACCACCGCCTTCGCATGGAGAGTTTTCGTTTTGCCCTTGTGCTTGACAACGACTCCGGTAACCCCGGAATCGTCGGTCAGCAGCTTCCCCGCCCGCGCCTCGTACCAGATCTCGATCCCGTTCTTCTTCGCGATCGCGGTCAGGGACTCCACCAGCCCCGGCCCGCCGCCCACCGCCTCCACCGTCAGGCCGCCCCAGAACTTGAAGCGGCCGTTGATATTGAACGCCTGTCGTCCCCACGCGGCGGTGAAGCGCACACCCTTGGAGCGCATCCACTCGACTGTCGTGAGGCTTCTCTTGACGAGTATCTCGGTCAGGTCCGGGTCACAGCGGTATTCAGTGACCCGGCCCATGTCGTCGAGGAACTGGTCCTCGGTATAGGTACCGAAATCGGTGCGCGCGATCTCCGCCTCGGACAGGTCCGGCATCACCTTCTTCAGGTCGTCGACGCCTTTGTAGGCGACGCGCATCAGGCCTGCGGTGTAGCGCGAATTGCCGCCGGATTCCTCCTCGGGCGCGCGTTCGAGCACCAGCACCTTCTTCTTCGTCTCGACAGCGGCCAGCGCAGCGCAAAAAGCAGCGTTGCCCGCCCCGACCACAATCACGTCATAAGTGTCGTTCATTCGTCTATCGCAACTTTAACCAGTTGCGGGGCAAGTGTTCGTACGATTTCGCTGGGCGCGATTCCCACCAGGAACCCGCGCCGACCCCCGTTGATGTAGATCTTCGGCAGCTCGAGGATCGAGCGCTCCACGTAGATCGGCATGCGCTTCTTGGTGCCGAAGGGCGACGTGCCGCCCACCTGGTAGGCCGTGTGGCGCTGCGCGAC
>JANNXB010000033.1:0-5915 GCA_031409355.1 Betaproteobacteria bacterium
GATCCGCTGCCCGACGCTGGTGCTGCGCGGCGCGCAATCGGATCTGCTGACGAAGGAAACCTGCGCGCAGATGACGCAGCGCGGGCCGAAAGCGAAAGTGGTCGAGATTCCCGGCGTCGGCCATGCGCCGACGCTGATGCACGAAGGCCAGATCAAGATCGTTCGCGACTTCCTGCTGCAGTAATCCAGAATTTTTCGAGGTTGGAAATCAGCGCGGAGCTGAAGTGGCAATGCGCCTGTTCGCGCGCGTAGACCGCCATGTAGCGCCGGAAGGCGTCTAGAGGCTCCTCGCTGATGCGCAGCGCGCGCCGGTTGCCGGCGGCGCTCACCATGCCCGAACCGGTGACGTGCCCGACGAGGCGGTTAACCTCGAAATCCATCGCATCGGGCGCCACGATGTAGTCGCAGATCAGGCGGCCCTCCGGGCTCGCGCAGTCGATGCGCCGCTCCGCGAGGATCGCCTGGCGCGCGACGCGGTCGCCGACGTGGCGCGCCAGGCGCAGGTTGGCGGCGCCCGGGATGATGCCTTCCTTGCGCGCGGGCAGCGTCATGTACGCGTCCTTCGCCGCGACCACCTGGTCGATGGTCAAAAGTATCTGGCAATGGCCGCCGATGGCAAAGCCCTCCACCGCGGCGATCCAGAGTTTCTCGATGGAGTCTTCTTCCGGCGGCGCCTCCGGCAGCGCGAGGCCGCGGTAGAGCTTGTTCACCAGGCCGAGGTCGCGAATGATGTACCAGAGGAAGCGGATCTTTCCCTGGTAGAGGTGCGTCAGATTGATGCCGGCGCCGAACAGGCGCTTGCCCGCGTGCTTGGTGTGCGTGACCGTGTCGCCGCGCAGCACGCAGATTTCGGTCTGCGGATCGAGCAGCGCGAGATCGATCGCGCGCTCCAGGCCCGCGAGCGTGCCCTCGTCCTCGGCGTTCAGGAACCTGGGGTTGCTCATCGTGAGCATGGAGGCCTTGCCCTGGCGTTCGAGGCGCGCGCCTTCAAGCTCGATCTTTCCGGTCTTGCTGAACTCCGCCAGCAGTTCCTGCGAATCCTCGCGCGGCAACAGCATGGCGTGGCACAGGTGTGCACCCGCGAGCGGGTCGGCCAGCACCTGCGACAGGAAAATCCCCTGGTCCACCTCCAGCCCGTCCTTCTCGCCCTGCGCGATGCCCGATTCGCGCGCCAGGTCCTTCTCGCCCGGCACCAGCCCCGGGTACTCCGTCGCCGCTCGCTCGCAAAGCGCGTCCACGCGCACGAACCGGTTGCGCACGGCCGTGAGCGAGTCGTACACGCCCCGCGCGTGCGCGCGCATGAACTTCGTCCGCGACTCCCGTGCCAGCGCCAGTACCTCCGTCGCCGCCGCCGCTTCCTCCGCGTTCCGCTTCGACTTCGCCGGCAGCCGTGCCAGAAGGTCCGCCGACTTCAGCCAGAAATGCCCGAACGACGCCTTGTCCGACGACAGCTCCGTCGTTCGTCCCGGCGCCGTCCGCGCCCACCCCTTGACCGCCTGCTGCAGCACGTTGTCCGTCATGCGCGAATCATAGCGTTGAATAGACAAGCCCAGCAGGGACAGGCGGAATACACTCCGCCTATGGTGAGCGGCCCTCTGATTGATCCTCCGCTCGAGCGGCCGCAGTCGCTCGGCGAGGAGATCGCGAACAGCGTGAGCCACGGCATCGGCCTGCTGCTGGCGCTGGCCGGGTTCGTGGTGCTCATCGTCGTCACGCTGGAACGTGGAATCCTGACGGAGATCGTGGGCGCGGTGGTGTTCGCGACGACGATGGTGCTGCTGTACTCGACTTCGATGCTGTTCCACGCATTTCCCCGGAGCCGCACCAAGCGGGTGTTCCAGGTCCTCGACCACTCGGCGATTTATCTCCTGATCGCCGGCACCTACACGCCGTTCACGCTCGGCGTGCTGCACGGCGCCTGGGGCTGGATCCTGTTCGGCCTGGTGTGGAGCATGGCAGCGGCGGGCATCCTGCTAAAGGCGCTCGGCGGCATCCGCTACAACACGCTGTCGACCCTGGTGTACCTCGCGATGGGCTGGCTGGTGGTGATCGCGGCCGACACGGTGTGGACGCTGGTGCCGAAGTGGGGAATCTTCTGGCTGTTCGCGGGCGGCATCGCCTACACGCTGGGGGCGGCGTTTTTCCTCGCCGAGAAAATCCGGTACTTCCACTTCGTGTGGCACCTGTTCGTGATCGCTGGCACCGCCTGCCATTTCATCGCCGTTTACTGGTACGCCGCGTGATCCGGTGATGTCCGATCCTCAGACGCTGCAGACTATCGTTCTTGCCTCGCTGCTCGCCTGGGCGAGCGGCATCAGGCTGTATTTCGTGGTGTTTTGCGCGGGCATGGCGGGCTATCACGGCTACCTGGAATTGCCGCCGGGATTGAAGGTGCTGCAGAACCCGTGGGTCGTCGGCGCGGCGGGATTCATGTTGCTGATGGAGTTCCTGGTCGACAAGGTGCCAGGCCTCGACAGCGCCTGGGATGCCGTCCATACCTTCATCCGCATCCCCGCCGGCGCGCTGCTGGCGGCGGGCGCGACGGGCGACAGCCTGAGCGCGCTGACGGTGGCGGCGGGATTGCTCGGCGGCACGATCACGGCGGGGACGCATTTCGCCAAGGCAGGCGGGCGCGCGATGATCAACACCTCGCCGGAGCCGTTCTCAAACTGGGGCGCGTCGTTCTCGGAAGACACCGCCGTGCTGGCCGGGATCTGGGTCGCGTTCATGTACCCGCTGGTATTTCTCGGCGCACTGGCTGTATTCGTCGCGCTGCTGGCCTGGCTGCTGCCGAAGCTCTGGCGGGGCGTTGCCGCGGTCTGGCGCCGGCTGCGAACCGGGAATATCATGGCGCCAGTGCCACGCGAAGAGGAGCGCATGCCATGAAGATCTACTATCACCCGGCGTCCACGACGAGCCGTCCGCTGGTGCTGTTCGCGGCCGAGAATGGACTGAAGATCGACTTCCAGATCGTCGACCTGTTCACGGGCGAGCACTATCAGCCGCCCTATCAAGCGGTGAATCCGAACCGCCTCGTGCCGACGCTCGAGGACGGCGACTTCCGCCTGACCGAGAGTTCCGCGATCCTGAAGTACATCGCGGAGAAGAACGACTCTCCGGCGTATCCCAGGGACCTGAAGCAGCGCGCGCGCATCAACGAGCGCATGGACTGGTTCAACACGCAGCTGAACCGCGATCTCGCCTACGGCCTGGTGTACCCGCAGGCGTTCCCGCACCACAAGCGGCCGAGCGGCGAGGTGCAGAAAGCCACGCTCGCCTGGGCCAAGGAGCGCGCGGCGGGGTGGCTGAAGGTGCTGAACGATCACATCATCGGGCCGAAGAACGGCTACCTGTGCGGCGACAGGATCACGCTCGCCGATTACTACGGCGCGCCGTTCGCGGCGCTGACCACCGTGATCCGCTCGGACCTCGCGGCCTACCCGAATGTCAAGCGCTGGCTTGGCAACATGAAAGGGCTGAAGAGCTGGGCCAAGACCAACGAGGTCATCGACGGCTTCGCTGGCTCGCTGAAAGGTCCGTTCGAGACGGTGTGATCATGATCAAGGGCCTGCACCACAACGCCTACCGCTGCCGCGACTCGGAGGAGACGCGCAGGTTCTACGAGGATTTCCTCGGCCTGCCGCTGTCACACACGCTGGAGATCCGCGAATCCATGAGCGGCCGCAAGACGGAAACGCTGCACACCTTCTACCGGCTCGGCGACGGCTCCTACCTCGCGTTCTTCGAGGCGCCGGACATGCCCTTCGAGTTCAAGAAGCAGCACGACTACGACCTGCACATCGCGGTCGAAGTCGACAAAGAGACGCTGGAGAAAAAATTCGCCGACGGCAAGGCGCGCGGCATCGAGACGCGCGGCGTCTCCGACCACGGCTTCATACATTCGATCTACTTCCGCGACCCGAACGGCTACGTCATCGAGCTCACCACGAAAACGCCCGGGCACGACAAGGCGATGGATCCGGCGAGCAACGACGCGCGCGGCAAGCTCGATCGCTGGCAGGCGGCAAAGCGCCAAGTCTCGGCCTAGCGCTCGAAACTGTACAGTCGCTTCGGATTGCCGGAAAGAATCGCGCGTTGAGTTTCGACGCTAGGTATTGCTTCGATCAGGACATCCAGCAGTTCGCCGGCATCGATGTCGCGGTAGGGAAGGATCGCGTCGTCGTGCACGGCCTTGCGAGTATGGAAGCCGATGTTCGGCCAGTCGGAGCCCCACACCAGGCGATCGGGCGCGGCGGCGGAGAGGGCCTGCATGAACGGGATCGCGTCGCGCAGATTGCCGGTGCCGTGCGTGATGCGGTCGGCGCCGGCCAGCTTCACCCAGATGTTCTTCGAGCGCAGCAGCCGCAGCACGGTCTGGAATCCCGGTTGGCCGATTCCTGCTGCCGCATCGGGCAGGCCCATGTGGTCGATGACGATGTTCGTTTGCGATTTCGCCAGGGCCGATTCCATTTCGGCGAGCAGGCCGGCGTCGCAGAATAGTTGCAGGTGCCAGCCATAGGGCGCCGCAAGCGCTTCGAATTTCGCCAGCCAATGCGCCGCGTTGCCTGAATAGCGCTCGCGCAGCGTCTGGAAATTCAGGCGCAGGCCGCGCACGCCGGCGGCGTGCATGGATTCCAGCTCGCGCGCGGGCGTCTCGAGTTCGACCACCGCGACCGCGCGGCCCCGGGGGCCGAGTTGCGCGAGCGCGGTGAGCAACGCGCGGTTGTCGGTGCCATGGCCGCTCGCCTGGACGAGCACCGTGCGCTCAAGGCCGACCGCGCGTTTCATGCATTCGTGCTCCGCCAGCGATGCCTCGGCAACGGTGTAGGCGCGCTCGGCCGCGAGCGGGAAGCGCGTGAACGGGCCGAAGACGTGCATGTGGCAGTCCGCAGCGACCGCGGGCAGCGGTTTCGATGGCGCGCGGTGGGTACGGGAGAGAAGCGGGGAAAGCGGCGGCATAGACGCTATGATATTCGTCCATGAAGACATGGATTGCACTGCTGGCGCTTTCGCTGGGATTTTCCGTGGCGGCGCAGACCTATCCAAGCCAGCCGATCAGGATGATTTCGCCGTTTCCGCCGGGAGGCAGCGTCGACATCACCGCGCGGCTGATCGCCGAGCCGCTCGGCGCGCAGCTGGGCACGCGCATCGTCGTCGACACCCGCTCCGGGGCGTCAGGCAATATCGGCATGGAGGCTGCGGCGCGCGCCGCGCCGGATGGCTACACGCTGGTGCTAAACACGATTCCGCTGGTCACCAACCAGAGCCTGTTCGACAAGCTGCCCTGGGACCCGGTGCGCGACTTCGCGCCGATCGGCATGGTGGCGACCTCGCCCCACATCCTGGTGGTGCCGAACCGCGTTGCGGCGACGAAGGTCGATGACCTGGTGCGACTTGCTCGCGCCAGCCCCGGAAAGCTCAGCTACGCCTCGGCCGGCGTCGGCACGACGTTCCACCTGTGCACCGAGATGTTCAAGGACGCGACCGGCACTTTCATCGTGCACATTCCGTACCGCGGCGGTGGCCCGGCCCTCGTCGATACGCTCTCCGGCCAGGTCGACCTGAGCTTCCCGACGCTGGCGGCGGCGCTGCCGCACGTCAAGGCGGGTAGCCTGCGCGCGCTCGCCGTGACGGGGATTGCACGTTCATCCTTGCTGCCGGACGTGCCGACACTGCGCGAGGCGGGCGTGAAGGATTTCCAGTTCTCGCAATGGCTTGCGCTGCTCGCACCGGCGGGGACGTCGCCCGAGGTCGTCGGCCGCCTGAACGGAGCACTGCGGCAGGTGCTGAATTCCCCGGAAGTACGCGAGAAATTCCAGGCGCAGGCGTTCGAATCCGTGATTACTTCGCCGGAGGAAGCCGGAAAGTTCATCGCCAGCGAGGTGGTGCGCTTCTCGCGCCTCATCAAGACACGA
>JANNXB010000034.1:0-3622 GCA_031409355.1 Betaproteobacteria bacterium
TTCGCATTTCGCGCCCAACGACCTGCTGCCGGCGCTCGAGGTGTACCGCAGCACGTTCAGGCCCTCCGCCCAACTGCAGAAGCCCTACGCGATGGCCGGCGCCCATGTCGTCGCCGCGGCCACCGATGCCGCGGCACGGCGCCTCTTCACCAGCGTGCAGCAGCAGTTCACGAACATGGTGCGCAACCGCAGGGGCAAGCTGCAGCCCGCTATCGACGACATCGACACCTACTGGTCGCCGATGGAGAAGGCGCAGGCCTCCGGCATGCTGAAGTACGCGATCGTGGGCGGGCCGGCGGCGATCAAGCGCGGGCTGGAGGAGTTCGTCGCCCTCACCGGGGTGGACGAAATGATGGTGGTCGGCGCAATCTACGACCATGCCGCGCGCAAGCGCTCCTACGAAATCCTTGCCGAGGTTGGCGGTCTGCGGGGCTAGACGGCGTAGCGCGCGACGCGCAGCCGTGTGGCGCGCATGTCGTCGCCACGCAGCTCGCGCAACGCGTAGCCGGCGAAATCGTCGGCCACTTCCTTGCGCCAGTAGAGGTCCATGTCGGTGTTGTCCAGGGGCTTGGCGCGGCTGGCGATCAGCGCCGAGGCCTCCGCGATCACCTCGTCGGAAAGCTGCTTGCCTTTCAGGAACTCGGAAGCTTTCTCGACCAGGAAAGGCCTCGACGCGGCAGCTCCCAGCGCCACTCTCGCCTCTTCAATTTGATTTGAAGTCGAAAGACGCAAAGCCACTGCAATACCCAGTATCGGAAAATCGAAGGAGCCGCGGCGGCGCAGCTTCCAGTAGGTGCTCTTCCAGCCCTGCGGGATTTTTACCGCCGTGAGGATTTCATCGTGCTTGCGGGAGAGATAGTCGATGCCGTCGTTCTTGTAGAGCGCCTCAACGGGAATTTCCCGTTCCCCGGAACTGCCTTCAAGGACAACGCTGGCATTCAAGGCAATCAGCGCGGGCGCGGTGTCGGTCGACGAGACCGCGACGCAGCGCTTGCTCGCCGTGGCGACCCAGCAGGTGTCGCCGTCCTTCTTCAGGCAGAAATCGATCGCCTGGCGCCATTCGTAGTTCTGGTTGTAGTAGCTGCAGCGCGTATCGAGGCACAGGTTGCCGCCCAGAGTGCCCACGTTCCGCAGATGCGGCGTGGCGACTTGCGCGGCGGCATGGCGAAGCGCCGCCGGAATGCTTTCGATTTTCAGCAGTTCTGTAAGGGTCAGACCGGATCCGAGTGTTCCGTTTGCCTTTTTAAGTTCTGAAATGCCTTTCAAAGAAACCAAAACCTTCGGTGTCTGGTGCCTGCGCTTCATGTTCGGCAGCAGGTCGGTGCCGCCGGCGATCAGCATCGCCTGCGGACCCTCGCCCGCGAGGATCTTCGCCGCCTCCGCGACCGTGCGCGGGGCGCGGTAATCAAACCACGGCAGCCGAAGCACGTTTCCTTTCCTCTCTCTTCGTTTCCTTGCCGTCGCCGCCCTCGGTGGGCGTGATCACGTAGACGGGCTCCGGATAGGGGACAGACGGAAAATGGTCCGGGCCAACTCTTGGATTTTTACCGGCGTTTTTCAATTCAAGAGCACGCAAAACCTTATCGGGCGTCACGGGAATCTCATCAATCCTCACGCCCACCGCATCGAAGATCGCATTCGCCAACGCCGGCATGACGGGCAGCAGCGGCCCCTGGCCGACTTCCTTGGCGCCGAACGGGCAGTTCGGGTCCGGATCTTCGATCAGCGCCACGTCCACGTCCGGCATGTCGAGCGCGGTGAGGCTCTTGTACTCGAGCATGGAGGGCATCTTGTGCACCAGCGCCGAGGAGAGCTTCTCCGGCAGGCGGCGGAAGGCCTGCTCTTCCATGAGCGCTTCCGACAACCCCATGTACACGCCGCCGATCACCTGCCCGCGCGCGAGAACGGGATTAAGCGCGCGGCCGATGTCGTGCGCGATCCAGATCTTCGGCACTTCGATCCAGCCGGTCTTCGGGTCCACCTCGACTTCCACGATGCAGGCCGAGAAGCTGTAGGCCGGCGACGGCCCGACGCCCGAACCCTTGTATTTGCCCGGCGGCCGCGGCGGCGAATACGAGCCCACGGCGCCGATGGTGCCGAATTTCCCTTCCGCAATCTCAACAGCTTCGCGGAAGGAAATGCCATCCGAATTTCCCAGGTGGAAGACCCTGCCCATCGAGAATTCCAGGCGATCGGGCAGCACCTCGAGCTTCTCCGCGACCGCATCCGCGAGCTGCGCCCTGACCCGCTCGGCCGCCTGCACCGCGGCATTGCCCATCATGATGGTGACGCGGCTGGAGTAGGAGCCGAGGTCCACCGGCGTGATGCCGGTGTCGCCGGTGACGCAGCGCACGAGGCCCGTGTCGATGCCGAGCACCTCGGCGACGATGGTCGCCAGCACGTCGTCCGAGCCCTGCCCGATTTCGGTCGCACCGCAGTAAACGGTGACCTGCCCGCTGCGGTCGAGCAGCAGCTGCACGCCGGAGTGCGGCAGCTTGTTCCAGTAGATCGGCAGGCCGGCGCCGCACATGTAGGTGCTGCAGGCAAGGCCGAGGCCTTTTCCGTAGGGTTGCTTTTTATATCTATTTTTCCATTGGGACCTGGAAACAACTTCGCGAATGCACTGGTCCAGGGCGGTCGAACCGACATTCAGCCAGTTCGCGGTCAGCGAATTCGGCTTGGTGAGCATGCCCAGGCGCAGCTCGGCGGGGTCCATCTTCAATTTCTCGGCGATCTTGTCGAGCTGCACTTCCTGGCCGAAGCGTGGCTGCGGCGTGCCGTGGCCGCGCTTGGGGCCGCAGGCCGGCTTGTTGGTGAACGTGCGGCAGGCTTCGAACTTGAAGCGCGGCAGTTCATAGGTCACCGGCGTCAGCACGCCGGTATAAAAGGTGCTCGCCGGGCCGTGCGAACCGTAGCCGCCGCCATCGAGCAGCGTCTGCAGGTGCATGGCGGTGAGCTTGCCCTCCTTGGTCACGCCGGTGCGCATCTTCATCAGGACAGGATGGCGGCCGCGATGCTGGTAGAACACTTCCTCGCGCGTCAGGCCGATCTTGACCGGGCGACCGAGAATGAGCGCCGCCTTCGCCACCACCATCTCGTGGTTGGCCGGATCGCACTTGCCGCCGAAGGCGCCGCCGTTGGGCGAGGCGATGACGCGGATGCGCGCTTCCGGGATCTGCAGCACGCGCGCGAGCTGGCGGTGCAGGTAGTGCGGGTTCTGGGTGCTCGAAGTGACCAACAGCTTGCCGTCGCCTTCCAGGTTGGCGAGCGTGGCCTGCTGCTCCATCGGCAGGTGCGTGTTGCCCTGGTAGAAGAACAGGTCCTCGAACACATGGTCCGATTTCGCCAGCGCCTCGTCCACGTCGCCGAACTCGTAGGACTGGTTGCGGTGGATGTTGCCCTGCTCGCCGTACTCATGGATACGGGGTTCAGGATTGTTGAGTGCTTCGATTGGATCTGAAATTGTCTTGAGAGGACGATAACGAACTTCAATCAAACGCAGAGCGTCATCGGCGGTTTGCTCGTCCACGGCGATAACGGCGGCAACCGGATCACCCACGTGGCGCACGTGCGCGGTGAGCGGGTATTCGTCGACCGCAACCGGCATGATGCCGAAGGGCAC
>JANNXB010000035.1:0-7871 GCA_031409355.1 Betaproteobacteria bacterium
ATCCACTCGATGCGGTTGGCGGCGAGGCCTTCGCGCAGCGCCTTGATGATCGGGATGCCGCCCGCGACCGAGGCCTCGAAGGCCACCATCACGCCCTTCTTCTGCGCCGCCTTGAAGATCTCGTTGCCGTGCGTCGCGAGCAGCGCCTTGTTGGCGGTGACGACGTGCTTGCCGTTCCTGATCGCCTCCAGCACCAGCTCCTTGGCGATGGTGTAGCCACCGATGAGCTCGACGACGATATCTATGTTCTTGTCTTTTACGAGGGAAAAAGCATCGTCCGTCACGTGCGCCTTCTTGCCGACGATCGAAGCAGCCCGCTTGGTATCCTTGTCCGCCACCTGCGAAATACGGATGGCCCGCCCGGCGCGGCGCTCGATTTCGCCGGCATTGCGCTGCAGGACGTCCCAGGTGCCGCTGCCCACGGTCCCGATTCCCAGAAGACCTACATTAATTGGTTTCATTTTTCTTCAACCTGAACTGCAGGTGGCGCTTCACGTCGGGCCACTCGGCCGCGAGGATGCTGTACATGACGGTGTCGCGGATGCTGCCGTCGCGCCGCGGCCAGTGGTGGCGGATGACGCCGTCCTTCTTCGCGCCCAGCGCCTCGATGGCTCGCTGCGAGCGGAAATTGAAGTTGTCGGTACGCAGGCCAATGACTTTGCAGTTCAGTTTCTCGAAACCGTATTCGAGCAGCAGCAGCTTGCAGGCCGTGTTGACGTGGCTGCGCTGGCGGCTGGCGGCATACCAGGTGTAGCCGATCTCGACGCGGTCGGCGACGGCGATGATGTCGTGGTAGCGCGTGCAGCCGACGATCTCGCCGCTCTTCAGGTCGCGCGCCGCCCAGGGCAGCATGTGCCCCGCTTTCTGTCCTTCCAGCGCGGTGCTGATGTAGGCCTCGGTCTCGCCGGGCGCGGGCACGGAGGTGAAAAACAGGTTCCAGAGCTCGCCGTCGGCAGCGGCCTTGTCGAGGCCCGCGCGGTGGTCTTTGGAGAGGGGTTCGAGTCGGATTCCATTGGCCTCGAGCGTCGCCGGAACCGGCTTGATCATGCCGCTCCCTTCAGCAGTCCATCCTTCTTGAACATCTCGCGCACGCCGCGCAATCCCTGCCGAAGGCGACGCTCGTTCTCGATCAGCGCGATGCGCACGTGGCCGTCGCCGTACTCGCCGAAGCCGATGCCGGGCGAGACCGCGATCTTCGCTTCCTGCATCAGGTGCTTGGTGAACTCGATCGACCCCATCTTCTCGTAGTACTCCGGGATCTTCGCCCAGATGTACATCGAGGCCTTGGGGTTTTCCACCATCCAGCCGATGTCGTGCAGCCCCCGCACCATGACATCCCTTCTCTTTTCGTAGGTCTTCCTGATTTCCTCGACGCATTCCTGCGGGCCGTCGAGCGCGACGATCGAAGCCACCTGCACCGGCGTGAAGCTGCCGTAGTCGTGGTAGCTCTTGATCCTCGCCAGCGCGTGCACCATTTCCTTGTTGCCGACCATGAAACCGATGCGCCAGCCGGCCATGTTGTAGCTCTTCGACATGGTGAAGAACTCCACCGCCACGTCGCGCGCGCCCGGCACCTGCATGATCGAGGGTGCCTTCCACCCGTCGAATGTGATGTCGGCGTAGGCAAGGTCGTGCACCACGAGGATGTTGTGCTCCTTTGCGATTGAAATGACTTTCTCGAAAAAATCATATTCAACGCACATCGCGGTCGGATTCGAGGGAAAGCCGATGATCAGCATCTTCGGCTTCGGGAACAGCTCGCCGATGGCGCGTTCCAGTTCGGCGAAGAAATCGACGCCGGGCGTCATGCGCACCGAGCGGATGTCGGCGCCGGCGATAATCGCGCCGTAGATGTGGATCGGGTAGGACGGATTGGGCACCAGCACCGTGTCGCCGCGCTCCAGGGTCGCCAGCATCAGGTGGGCGAGGCCTTCCTTCGAGCCGATGGTGACGATCGCCTCGGAATCCATGTCCAGGTCCACCGCATAGCGGCGCTTGTACCAGTCGCAGATCGCGCGCCGCAGGCGCGGAATGCCCTTGGAGACCGAATAACCGTGCGTGTCGGGGCGCAGCGAGGCCTCCACCAGCTTGTCGACGATGTGCTGCGGCGTCGGCCCGTCCGGGTTGCCCATGGACAGGTCGATGATGTCGTCGCCGCGGCGCCGGGCCGCCATTTTCAACTCGTTGGTGATGTTGAAAACGTACGGCGGAAGTCTTTTTATCCTTGAAAATTCGTGCATTGTAGAATTCTAGCAGTGAAGCTCCACGCCTCCGCGCTCTCCGCGCTCAATACCTTCACCGCCTATGGCGACGGCTATGTGATGGTGAACAGCCAGCGCTTTGATGCCAATCTGATTGTGCTGCCCGAGCAGATCCTGCCCTGGGACGTGGCCGGTTTCGGCGCGCTGAAGGAATCGGACTTCGAGGTTTTCTTCGACCTGAAGCTGGAGATTCTGCTGCTCGGCACCGGGCCGAAGCAGCGCTTTGCGCATCCGCGCCTGACCCAGGCGCTGGCGGCAAAGCGGGTCGGCGTCGAGGTCATGGACCTGCAGGCCGCCTGCCGCACCTACAACATCCTGATGGCCGAGGAACGCCGCGTCGCCGCGGCGCTGCTGTTCGCATGAGTGCCTTGAGTTTTCTTTATATTTCAATAGCAGTAGTTCTGGGAACAGCCGCGCAGCTTTTCCTAAAAGCGGGCACCAACACGGCGCCGGTCGGGCTCGGACTCGCGCTCGAGCCGCGCATCCTTGCGGGCATCTTCTGCTACGCGGTGAGCCTCGTGGTCTGGATCCTCGCGCTCTCGAAAACCCCGGTGAGCATTGCCTATCCCATGGTGTCGCTCGGCTTTGCGCTAAACGCCGGCCTCGCCTGGTGGCTGCTCGGGGAAGCGGTGACGCCGATGCGCATGGCCGGCATCGGGGTCATCATCGTCGGCGTTGTACTTGTAGCGAGGTCCTGATGTTCAAGAACTTCAAGCAGAAAAAGATAAGAACAAGTGCTGCCACCATCAATCTGGTCACCGCAGGCACCGGCCCGGCGGTCCTGCTGCTGCACGGCTATCCGGAGACGCACGCCATGTGGCACAAGGTTGCGCCGGCGCTCGCGCGCGACTACACGGTAGTCTGCGCCGACCTGCGCGGCTACGGCGACTCTTCCAAGCCGAGGGGCCTGCCGGACCATTCGAACTATTCCAAGCGCGCGATGGCGCAGGACATGGCCGAGGTCATGACGCGACTGGGCCACCGCCGGTTCCATCTCGTCGGCCACGACCGCGGCGGGCGCGTCGCGCACCGCCTCGCGCGCGACCACGGCAGCCGGGTGCGTTCTCTCGCGGTGCTCGACATCTCGCCTACGCTGCGCGTGTTCCAGAACACCGACATGGCGCTGGCGCGCGCCTTCTACCACTGGTTTTTCCTGATCCAGGCCGCGCCGATGCCCGAACGCATGATCGGCAGCATGCCCAGGGAGTACCTGCTGGGGCGCATCGGGCGCGGTTCCGGGGGGCTAAAGCATTTCCCGAAAGCCATACAGCGCGAGTACCTGCGCTGCTTCGACGCGCGCGGCATCCACGGCTCCACTGAAGACTACAGGGCGGCCGCCGGCATCGACCTGGTCCATGACAGGAAAAGCCTGAAGCAGAAACTGCGCATGCCGGTCCTCGCCTTGTGGGCGAAGCACTCTCCGGTCGGTTCGATGTTCGACTGCCTCGCCAACTGGCGCGAGGTGGCGAAGGACGTGCGCGGCCGCCGGTTCGACTGCGGCCACTTCCTGCCGGAGGAAAGGCCGCGAGAAGTGCTGCGCGAATTGCGACGCTTCCTGGCCCGATGCGCATAGCGCCGAAGCGGCTGGAACTCCTCGGCCCCGAGGAGGGCTGGTCGCTTTCGCCGGTGGTGGTCTGGCTGCTGACCCGCGGCCGCCTGCTGACCGACCCGGTCGAGCTGGTCAACAGCCTGATGGCGCAGCTGGATGAAGCCGGGGCGCACATCGACCGGCTGCGCTTCGTCAGCGGCACGCTGCACCCGCAGGTCGTGGCGTGGGGCGCGGTATGGATCCGCGGGGCCGGCGCGCAGATCCTCACCGCGGAGCACGGCGTGCACCTGAGCGATACCTACCACGGCAGCCCGATCCAGGTCGTGCGCGAAGAGAACCACGACTACCGCCGGCGGCTGGACCAGGGGCTCGACGACAACGACTACTCGCTGCTGCACGAGCTGCGCGCCGAGGGCATGACCGATTACTACGCGGTGCCGATGCGCTTCAGCTCGGGAGTGGTGAATTTCCTCTCCATCGCCACCTCGACGCCCGGCGGGTTCACCGGGCCGGAGCTGGCGCGCTTCCATGCGCTCGCCAACCTGCTCGCGCCCCTGGTCGAGATCATCGAGGCGCGGCGCATGACGCTGGGATTGCTGGACGCATTCGTCGGCCCGCGGATCGGCGAGCGCATCCTGCAGGGCCAGGTCAAGCGCGGCGACGGCGACCGCATCGAGGCCGCGTTCTGGTACTCGGACCTGCGCGGCTTCACCGCGCTGTCGGAAGCGCTGCCGGCGACGGACCTGCTGCATCTCTTGAACGACTACTTCGAGAACTGCGCCGCGGCCGCGGCCGCGCGCGGCGGCGAAATCCTGCAGTTCATCGGCGACGCGATCCTGATCGTGTTCGAGATCAAGCGGCCGGAAGACGAGGCGAAAGTCTGCGAAGACGCCCTGGACGCCGCAATCGACGCCTTTGCCTCCATTGCCGTGGTCAACCACCGGCGCCGCCATGCGGGCCAGCCCACCATCGAGTTCGGCCTCGGCCTGCACCTGGGCATCGTGACGCACGCCAACGTCGGCTCGCCGACCAGGCTCGCCTTCAACGTCGTCGGCCCCGCCGTGAACAAGACCGCGCGCATCCAGGCGCGCACCAAAGACGCGAACACCCCCTTGCTGCTGTCGGCGGAATTCGCCGCGCTTGTGAAACGGCCGTTGCGCAGCGCCGGGCGCTTCGAGCTGCGCGGCATCGCCGGCGTTCACGAGGTCTTCACGCCCATAGACGCCCCTTGATCAGGCGGTCGCATGAACCTCAGGTTTGGCGCACCACTCCCGGTTCCGGCGATCGCCGCCGGGACACCGCCGACTTGGCCGCGATCCGGGTTCCAGTTTTCTGATTTCGCACTGCTTGAGGACGGGATTTTCTCGCTTTGAACTTCTCCATCGGCGCCACAGTCAGCGCGAACCCGGCGGCGGCGAGCATCGCTCTCAGCGTGAGAAACTCCGGATTTCCCTCCCGCGACAGCGTCTTGTACAGTTGCTGGCGGTTGAGCTTCGCCTTCTTGGCAATGCTGCCAATCCCACCATGCGCCTCGATCACCTTGCGCAGCGCATACAAGAAGTCGCCGGGCACCTCCTCCTCTGCCGCCAACGTAAGGTAGGCAGCGGCAAATTCCGGATCGCGCAGGTCCTTGCGCAGGTAAGGTTCAGCCGGAACCGACGGTGCCACGCGTCCTTTGCTCATAGTCTCTCCTGAACTGCTTTGCCTTCGCGATGTCCGCTGCCTGCGTCCTCTTGTCCCCGCCGCAAAGCAACAGAATCACTCTTCGCCCGGCACGGAAGAAATAGCCGCGGTAGCCGGGCCCCAAGTCGATCCTGAATTCAAATACACCCTCTCCCACCGGCTCGCAGTCGCCGAACAGGCCTTTCCGGAACCGATCGAGCCGCCTGACGATCGCGGTAGCCGCCCGAAAATCTGCCAACGACTCTTGCCACTCCCGGAACGGAAGCTGCGAGGCAAGCGTCCGGTAATAGAGCAGCTCCCAGTCTTCAGGCTCAATCATTGTCCGTTATAAACGACATTTGGTCAACCCTCCCCCGCCTACATTGAACGCATGCATGCGTGCTATCGTTGACGCGGCACTGATAACAAGACAACAGACCGCATGCCCCTTCCCTGGCCCGAGATCCGCGACAAAGCGATCGCCTTTTCGCGCGAATGGCAGGACGCCGAGAGCGAGCGTGCCGAGGCGCAGACATTCTGGAACGAATTCTTCGCGGTGTTCGGCGTCCCGCGACGGCGCGTGGCGAGCTTCGAGGAACCTGTCAAGAAGCTGGGGCGAAGAAAGGCCGGATCGACGCGTTCTGGAAGGGCCAGCTGGTCGTCGAGCACAAATCCCGCGGCCAGGACCTCGACCGCGCCTTCGTCCAGGCCCTCGACTACTTCCCCGGCATCGCCGACCGCGACTTGCCGCGCTACGTCCTCGTTTCAGACTTCGCCAGGTTCCGGCTCTATGACATCGAGGCGTCCACCCATGCCGAATTCGCGCTGAAAGACCTGCACAAGCACGTCAAGCGCTTCGGCTTCATCGCCGGCTACGGAAGAAGGACATTTGTCTCTGATGCGCAGCGCGTCGCATTTCTCTTTGAGCTTTACCAGAAGTACACAAGCCTTTTGCCTAGTCAGTCGAACGCGAGTAAACCCAAGCGGAAGAGAAAAAGTCCCTGAAATCAGCCCACTACGATTTCCCAGGTGCGCGCTTGCAGAGGTAACAAAAAACGCGTTTAATGAATGCGTTGCATTGCATAGCTGAGACAGCTTCATAACTAGCTTGCCCACCGATCCACGGCATGCCCGGTAAAGCGGTCAAGGATTTTTCCCTGCCCTCTACCGGCGGCAGCACCTTCAAGCTCTCTGACCAGCGAGGCAAGACGCTGGTCGTCTACTTCTACCCCAAGGACAACACCCCCGGCTGCACGCTGGAGGGCGCGGATTTCCGCGACCGCCACAAGGAGTTCAGGAAGGCGGGGGCGGAGGTGGTCGGCGTGTCGCGCGATTCGCTGAAATCGCACGAGGGCTTCAAGGAGAAGATGAAATTCCCCTTCGCGTTGCTGTCGGACGCGGACGAGAAGGTCTGCACGCTGTTCGGCGTGATGAAGATGAAGAACATGTACGGCAAAAAGGTCCGCGGCATCGAGCGCAGCACCTTCGTCCTCACCGGCGAAGGGGCGATCGCGCGCGAATGGCGTGGTGTGAAGGTTCCCGACCACGCGCAGGAGGTACTCGACTTTGTTAAGACCCTCTGATCGTCCGATCGACCCGCAATCAGAAGAACAGATCGACGCAGCCGCCACATCCCTGTCTCCCCTCCCCGCCATGGCGAAGAAGTCCCGCTCCCCGCAGAAGAAACGCATCACCAAGCTCTTCGTGCTCGACACCAACGTGCTGATGCACGACCCGGCCAGCCTGTTCCGCTTCGAGGAGAACGACCTCTACCTGCCGATGGGCACGCTGGAGGAACTCGACAGCAACAAGAAGGGCCTCTCGGACGTGGCGCGCAATGCGCGCCAGGCGAGCCGCTTCCTCGACGAGATCGTCTCGGCCAAGGGCGGCGACATCGCCGCCGGGCTTGCCATCAAGACCCGCGATGGCGGCCCGTTCGCCGGCGGGCGCCTGTTCCTGCAGACCGAGGCGATCAACGGCGACCTGCCCGCCACGCTGCCCGCGGGCAAGACCGACAACCAGATCCTCTCGGTGGTGCGCCACCTGCAGAAGAAAGACCCCGCGCGCGGCGTGATCCTGGTGTCGAAGGACATCAACATGCGCATCAAGGCGCGGGCCCTCGGCCTCGCCACGGAGGACTACTACAACGACAAGGTGCTGGAGGACACGGACCTCCTCTACACCGGCGTGCACAAGCTCGCGGCGAACTTCTGGGAGACGCACGGCCGCGACATGGAGTCCTGGAAGAAGGACGGCCACACCTACTACCGCGTGCGCGGGCCGCTGGTGCCGCAGCTGCACCTGAACGGCTTCGTCTACGACGAGTCCGGCGAGCGGCCGCTGCACGCCATGGTCAAGGAAAAAAACGGCCGCGTCGCGGTGATCGCGACCCTGCGCGA
>JANNXB010000036.1:0-16114 GCA_031409355.1 Betaproteobacteria bacterium
CGCAGGTACGGCAGCACGTCGGCGTCAACCATGGCTTCCAGGGTGGCGGCCATCTTCAGCAACTGCCCGCGCTCCTCCGGCGTCGCGCGCCTGGCCGCGCTCTCGGTGATCAACCGCTCCAGCGCCCGCCGCACCTCGAGCATGCGCAGGTGCAGCGTGACGTTGATTTCGGTGACCTGGGCGCCGAAGCGCGGCACGATTTTCACCAGGTAATCGGTCTGCAGGCGCTGCAGCGCCTCGCGCACCGGCGTGCGCCCGATGCCCAGGCGCTCGCTGAGCTGCGCCTCCGACCACACGCTTGCGGGCGCGAGCTGCAGCGTCACGATCAGCTCCTCCAGCCGCGTCCGCGCCTGGTCGGCGAGCGCAGGGGCCGGCTTGCGGGGTTTCCTGGCCATTCAGCGGTGGCGAAAGTAAAACATATTCATGATATGTTAATGCACGAAAAGTCAGACGTTGGAGGATACACGCCATGCCCAAACTCCTGTCAGCCGCCGCCGTCGAGGCCTACCAGCGCGAAGGTTTCTATTCCCCGGTGCGCGTGATGTCCGCCGCGGATGCGCGCCGCTTCCGCACCGCGCTGGAAACGCATGAAGCGAAGACCGGCCAGCCCATCCAGGGCAACTGGCGCCACAAGATGCACCTGCTGTTCACCTGGGCGGACGAGCTGGTCCACCACCCGAAAGTTCTGGACGCGGTCGAGGACTGCATCGGGCCGGACATCCTGTGCTGGACCACCAACTTCTTCATCAAGGAGGCGAACAGCCCCGGCTTCGTCTCCTGGCACCAGGACTCGACCTACTGGGGGCTGGACCCCGACCACGTCATCACCGCCTGGGTCGCGTTCACCGAGGTGACGCCGGAAAACGGCTACATGCAGGTGATCCCCGGCAGCCATGCGATCGACCAGCTGCCGCACGTGGATACCTTCCACAAGGACAACCTGCTCTCGCGCGGCCAGGAAATTTCGGTCGAGGTGGACAAGTCGAAGGCGGTGGGCCTCGCCATGGGCGCCGGCGAGATGTCGCTGCACCACATCAAGCTGGTGCACGGCTCGGACGCCAACCGCACCAATGACCGGCGCATCGGCATGTCCATCCGCTACATCCCGACCTATGTGCGCCAGACCAAGCTGCGCGATTCAGCGACATTGGTGCGTGGCACCGACAAGTACGGTCACTTCGACCTCGAGCCGCGGCCCAAGGCGGACCTCGACCAGGCGGCGCTCGCCGCGCACGCCGATGCGGTTGGGCGCCAGGTCAAGGCGCTCTACCAGGGCACCGACAAAGCCGAATTCCGCGCCTAGGAGAAGATAAACGATGGCCGAAGCACGCAAGAAGCTCACCGTCCCCGACCTCGCGCTGAAGAAGAAGGCTGGCGAGAAGGTGGTCGTCGTCTCCTGCCCCGACTATCCGACCGCGGTGTGGGCCGATCGCGCGGGCGTCGACATCGCGGCCGTGGGCGACAGCCTCGGCATGGTCAGCTACGGCTTCCCGAATACGCTGCCCGTCACCATCGACATGATGATCCAGCACGCCCAGGCGGTGCGCCGCGGCGCGCCCAACAGCCTGATCCTGGTCGCCATGACCTACGGCAGCTATGCCACGCCCGACCTTGGCGTGGCCAACGCGGTGCGCCTGATGAAGGAAGGCGGCGCGGACATCGTGAAGATGCAGGGCGGCAAGGAGAAGGCGCACATCATCCGCGCCATCGCCGATGCCGGCGTGCCGGTGATGAGCCATGTCGGCATGTGCCCCCACTTCATGCACTCGTACGGGGGCTTCAAGCTGCAGGGCAAGACCGCCGCCGAGGCCATGCGCATCGTCGAGGACGGCATTGCCATCGAGGAGGCCGGCGCCATCGGCTTCGAGGTCGAGGCGGTGCCCGCGCCCGTGGCCAAGGCGGTGGACGACGCGGTGAAGGTCTTCACCTTCGGCATCGGCGCCGGGCCCGCGAGCTGCGGCCAGCTGCTGCTCGCCTTCGACCTGCTGGGCGTGTTCGACCAGTTCAAGCCGAAGTTCACCAAGCGCTATGCGAATGTTTCGGAAATCGCGGTGGAGGCGCTCAAGCGCTTCGCCGCCGAGGTGCGCGAGGGGAAATTCCCCGACGCCGACCACTCCTACGGCATGAAGCCCGAGGAGCAGGAACAGCTCGCGAAGCTGCTCGCCCAGCGCAAGCGCTAGAATTCCGTTCTGTTTGCCATGAACATCGCCGATCTAAGGCAGGAGTACATGCGCGCCGGCCTGGCCGAGGCCGATGCGCACGCCGATCCCCTGCTCCAGTTCGAGCGCTGGTTCAAGGACGCGCTCGCGGCGCAGCTGCCGCTCGCCAACGCCATGACGCTCGCCACGGTCTCGCCCGAAGGCGCGCCTGACGCGCGCATCGTGCTGCTAAAGGGCGTGGATGACGGCGCCTTCGTGTTCTATACGAACTACGAGAGCCGCAAGGGCCGCCAGCTGGCCACGAAGCCACTGGCCTGCCTGGTCTTTCTCTGGACGCAGCTCGAACGTCAGGTGCGGATCGAGGGAAAAGTGGAAAAAGTCACGGCAGCGGAATCTGACAAGTACTTCTTGAGCCGGCCTGCAGGCGCCCGCCTGTCGGCGAGCGCCTCGGCGCAAAGTGAAGTTGTTTCCGACCGATCCTTCCTTGAATCCAAGGTCGAAAAGCTGAAAAAACAATACGGCGAAAATCCTCCGCGCCCTGCCCACTGGGGAGGCTATCGCGTCATCCCCTCGCGGATCGAGTTCTGGCAGGGGCGCGAGAACCGGCTGCATGACCGGCTGCTCTACACGCTCGTGGGGGGGTCTACAGGCAGGAACGCCTGGAAGATCGAGCGCCTTGCTCCCTGAGCCGGTTCTCGCTTTCCTGCGCAAGCACGGGCTCGCTGGCGCGGATGAAGTTCCTCCCGCAGTAGCGCTGTCCGGCGGCGTCTCCTCCGATATCTGGCGCGTGGACCTGAGGAGCGGGCCGATCTGCGTCAAGCGCGCGCTGCCCCGCCTGCGCGTCGAGCAGCTCTGGGAAGTGCCGGTCGAGCGCAACATGTACGAGCGCAGGTGGATCGAGACGGCGAACGCGATCATTCCAGGCGTGGCGCCAACGGTGCTCGCCTCGGACGACACCGGCTGCTTCGCGATGCAATTGCTCGAGGGCTATCCGCTGTGGAAGGCGGAACTGGCCGAAGGCCGCGCCGACCGCGATTTCGCGTCGAAAGTCGGCAGCAGCCTCGCGCGCATCCACGCGGCCACCGCCGGCGACAAGGCGTGCGCGGCGAGGTTCGATACCGACAAGAACTTTCACGCCATCCGCCTCGAGCCTTATCTTCTGGCTGCGGCGAAGGTTCATCCCGTTCATGCGGAGGTCCTGGAAAATCTTGTAGCAAGAACGGCAAGTACCAAACTTGCGCTGGTACATGGCGACGTCAGCCCGAAAAACATCCTGATCGGCCCGCAGGGCCCGGTGATCCTCGACGCCGAGTGCGCCTGGTACGGCGACCCGGCCTTCGACCTCGCCTTCTGCCTCAACCACCTGCTGCTCAAGGGCCTGTGGGTGCCGACGCGGCGCAAGGCCTACCTGCTCTGCTTCGATTCGTTTTCAAGCTCTTACATGGAAAAAATAGCCTGGGAAAAGGCAAGCGAGCTTGAGCAACGCGCTGCCTCGCTGTTGCCGGGCCTGCTGCTCGCGCGCGTGGATGGCAAGTCGCCGGTCGAGTACCTGAAGGCGGACGCAGACAAGGACTTCGTGCGAGAGATCGCGGCACGGTTCCTGCGCTCTCCTCCCGCCACGCTGGCCGAGATCAGGAACGCATGGCAAAAATCCTAGAAGTCCTCGCGCGCAAGGTCTGGGACTCGCGCGGCCGGCCGACGGTGGAAGCCGAGGTTGCGGTGAAAGGAGCGCGCGGGCGGGCAATTGCGCCGGCCGGCGCTTCGACCGGGTCCGGCGAAGCGAAAAGCATCGACGTCCGGCAGGCTGTGCATTTGATCAACACCGAGGTTCGTTCTTCCCTCACGGGAAAAGATCTGGATCAGGAAACCATAGATCAATCCCTGATCTCCCTCGACGGCACCACTGACAAATCCCGCCTCGGCGGCAATGCCATCGTGGCGGTGTCGCTGGCCTGCGCGCACGCGGCAGCGGCGGCGGCGAAGAAGCCGCTGTGGCAATTTCTTGCCGGCAAAAACGCGGTGGCGATGCCGGTGCCGCAGATCCAGATCTTCGGCGGCGGCGCGCACGCGCACGCGAGCATGGACGTGCAGGACTTCATGGTCATCTGCACCGGCGCGGGCAGCTTTTCGGAGAGCCTGGAGTGGACCGCCGAGGTCTACAAGGCGGCCGGCGCACGCCTGGCAAAGCGCGGCGCCCTGCGCGGCGTCGCCGACGAGGGCGGCTACTGGCCGGCCTTCAAGTCGAACGAAGCGGCGCTGGAGGAACTCACCGGCGCCATCAGCGACGCGGGCTTCGAGCCGGGCGCCGACGTCGCCATCGCGCTAGACATCGCCGCGACGCAGCTCTGGCGCGGGGGACGCTACCACCTGGCGCTGGAGAACCGCACGCTTTCGGCGGACCAGCTCCACACCATGCTGCTGCGCTGGATCGAGCGCTATCCGATCGTCTCCATCGAGGATCCGTTCGCCGAGCACCACGCTGAGGCGATGGCGTCGTTCACCAGGACCGCCGGCGCAAGGATCCAGATCGTGGGCGACGACTTCTTTGTCACGGATGCAAATAGGGTAAAAGCAGCGAACGGAGCGTGCAACGCAGTCCTCCTCAAGCCCAACCAGGTGGGCACGCTCACCGAGACGGTGGCCTGCTGGCGCGCGGCGCAGGAGGCGGGCTACGGCGCCATCGTCTCGGCGCGCTCGGGGGAGACCGAGGATGTGTCCATCGTCCACCTCGCCGTCGGCTGGGGGGTGGCCCAGCTAAAGGTAGGCAGCTTCGCGCGCTCCGAGCGCATGGCGAAGTGGAACGAAGGCATCCGCATCGAGGAAGCGCTGGGCGGCAACAAGCTGCCCTACCCGGCGCGGAAGCTTTTCAAGCGTTAGCGGCGTGGCACCGCGTTCAGCCAGGCCTCCATCTCCTTCTTCCACCACTTCGCCTGGCCGGTGGTGCCGTGGCCAGCGGTCTGGTCGCTTGCGGGAATCACGAACAGGCGGCCGTTCTTCACCCGCTTGATCTCGCGCTCCATCACGCCGGTCGAGGGCGGGTTGCGTTCGTCGTCCGCCGCGTTGATGGCGAGCAGCGCCGCCTGGATCCGCTCCAGTGCGGGAGAGGGGTTGTAGTCGCGCGACGAATCCCACTGGTAAAGGGTGTCGTTCGCGTCGGCGCGGAACGGCGTCTTGAGCCGGGCATCGAGCAGCGCATCGGCCTTATCGCGCGTGGGCGCCATGCGGTAGTAGGCCTGGTCGCCGCCGTTGGTGCCGATGCCGTAGAACACGGAGGCGAACTGCGCGCTGCGCGGCTGTGCCGTGTAGTCGCCGTTCTTCCAGTCGGGGTCGCTGCGGATCGAGTCGACGATCAGGCGCCGCATCATCCAGTTGCGGCTCGACATCTCCGTCGACATCGAGGCCATCGGCACCGCGGCGTCCATGAAATCCGGGTATTTGACGGCCCAGATCCAGGCCTGCATGCCACCCATGGAGTTGCCGATGACCAGCCGCAGGCGCTTCACGCCCATGCCCTCGGTCAGCAGGCGGTAGTGCGCAAGCACCATGTCGTCGTAGTTGTAGCGCGGGAACTTCGCGCGCAGGCCGTCGGAGGGCTTGCTCGACTTGCCGTGGCCGATGGAGTCGGGAAGGATGATGAAGTAGCGCGACGCGTCCAGCGGCTGCCCGGCACCGAAGAGCTCGCCGCCGAAGTTCGCGCCCAGCATGCCGGCGCCGTTGCCGGTGGTGCCATGCAGCACCAGCACGGCGTCGTTCTTCGGGTCGCCGAGCGTGGTGTAGTTGATGCGCAGCTCGGGCATGACTTCGCCGGTATGGAAGCGGAAGTCGCGCGCGGTCCAGCTCGCTTCCTTCTGCGCCAGCGCGGCGCAGGCGGCCAGCGCGAGCAGCGCGCCGCAGATGGTTCGAATGATTCGGTCCATGTGATCCTCCTTGGGTTCATTGTCCCGCAAATCAGAGCGCGCGCAAGCCTTCCGGCGAAAGGCGGTAGCGGCGGTCGCAGCCCGCGGCGGCGGCCTCGGAGTGCGTGACGAGGATTCCCGCCGCCCCGCGCCCCTTGACCTGCTCCCGCAGCAGCGCCAGCACCTGGCGCGCGTTCTCCTGGTCGAGGTTGCCGGTGGGCTCGTCGGCCAGCACCAGCTTCGGCTCCCCGACGAGTGCCCGCGCGATTGCCACACGCTGCAATTCTCCTCCGGAGAGTTCTCTTGGCATGCTGTTCTCACGGTCGGCCATGCCGACCGCTGCGAGAATCTTTCCTGACCTGGTTTGAATTTCATTCTGTTCAAAACCCCGCAATAGCAGGGGTAAGCCGACGTTCTGCTGAACCGTCAGGTGAGGCAGAACGTGAAAGGCCTGGAAAACGAAGCCGAAGTTATCCCTGCGCAGCACAGTGCGGGCGTCATCGTCGAGGGAGGCCAGGTTCAATTCCTCGAACAACACCTCCCCGGCATCGGGCGATTCGAGGCCGGCGATGATGTTCAGCAGCGTCGACTTGCCGGAACCGGATTCGCCGACGATGGCGACGTACTCGCCGGCCTCGAGGCGCAGCGAAACCTCGCTCAGGACGGCGCGGCCGCCGAATCCTTTGCGGATACCTGAAATATGGAGCATGTGCCGGGCATTCTAGACGCCCCGTCCTAGACACCCCGGGATGCCCTTGCTAGACTGAATTTCCTAGGAGGAAACATGCAAAAAACTACATCCAGCATCCTGGCAGGACTCGTCGCCGCGGCGTTCATCGCGGCGCCCGCGTCGGCCCAGCAGAAGCTCAAGATCGGCTTCATCAGCACGTTCTCCGGGCCCGGAGGCGTGATCGGCGCCGACATGCGCAACTCGGTCGAACTCGCGCTTGACCACCTCGGGCGCAAGGTTGGCGGGCTGGAAACCGAGGTGATCTACGGCGACGACCAGCAGAAGCCCGACGTCGGAAAGCAGGTTTCCGACGAGATGGTCAAGAAGCACCAGGTGAACTTCGTCTCCGGCATCATCTGGTCGAACGTGATGCTCGCCGTCGCCCCCTCGGTGACGCAGGCCGGCACCTTCATGATCGGCACCAACGCGGGCCCGCACCAGCTCGCCGGCGAAGGCTGCAACGAGATGTTCTTCACCACCTCCTGGCAGAACGACCAGACCCCCGAGGCCATGGGCAAGTACATGCAGGATGCCGGCCTGAACGACGTCTACCTGATGGCGCCCAACTACGCGGCGGGCAAGGACATGCTCACCGGCTTCAAGCGCACCTTCAAGGGCCGCATCGCGGGCGAGGTCTATACGACCGTGAACCAGCCCGACTACCAGGCAGAACTCGCCCAGCTGCGCGCCAAGAACCCCAAGGCGGTGATGGTGTTCTATCCCGGCGGCATGGGCATCAACTTCCTGAAACAGTATTCGCAGGCCGGATTGCGCGGGCAGTTCCCGCTCTACTCGGTCTACACGGTGGATGAACTCTCCATCCCGGCGGTCAAGCACGCGGCGCTCGGCCAGCTGGAGACCCGCTACTGGAGCCAGGACCTGAAGAACGAAGCGAATGCGAAGTTCGTCGGCGACTACCGCAAGAAGTACAGCGGCAAGACGCCTTCGTTCTATGCCGCGCAGACCTACGACGGAATCCTGTTGATCGACTCGGCGGTACGCGCGGTCAAGGGCAACCTCGCGGACAAGAAAGGCATGATCGCCGCCATGCGCAAGGCGGACTTCAAGTCCACGCGCGGCAAGTTCACCTACGGCCAGAACCATTTCCCGGTGCAGAACTTCTACCTGCTCAAGGCGGTCGCCGGCGCGTCGCCGACGGCGGACCCGGTGATGGAGATCCAGAAGACGGTGTTCAGCAACTACAAGGACTCTTACGGCAAGGATTGCAAGATGAAGTGGTAGTGGGTGGACTGTTAGGATAAAGGGGCGCCTCGCGCCCCTTTTTTTTGCCATCCATGGACTTCATACTCGTCGCCGAACAAACGCTCAACGGGCTGCAGCTCGGGGTGATGCTGTTCCTGCTGGCCGCGGGACTGACGCTGGTGTTCGGCATCATGAACCTCGTCAACCTGGCGCATGGTTCGCTCTACATGGTGGGCGCCTACCTCGCGACCTGGTTCTTCCAGGTCACGGGATCGTTCGCGCTCGCGGTACTGCTCGGGCTCGGCGGCACGCTGGTGGTGGGGATCGTGGTGGAACTCGTCGCCCTGCGCACGCTGTACGAACGCGACCACCTCGACCAGGTGCTCGCCACCTTCGGCCTGATCCTGTTCTTCAACGAACTGATCGCGATCCTGTGGGGGCGCGCGGCGATCTACAGCATCCTCCCCGAGTACCTGTCCGGCCACGTGCAGCTCGCCGGTACCCTGCGCTATCCGGTCTACCGGCTGCTGATCATCGGCGTCGGACTCGCGGTTGCCGTGCTGCTGTGGTTCGTGGTCTCGAAGACGCGCCTGGGCATGCTGATCCGGGCCGGCGCGAGCAATCGCGCCATGGTGGCGGCACTCGGCGTCGACATCCGGCTGCTCTACACCATCGTGTTCGGCTTCGGCGCGGCGCTGGCCGGCCTCGCCGGAATTCTCGCCGGGCCGATCTTCGCGGTGCAGCCCGGCATGGGCGAGCTGATCCTGATCCAGGTGTTCGTGGTGATCGTGATCGGCGGCATCGGCTCGATTCGCGGCGCCTTCCTCGGTGCGCTGATCGTCGGCATGGTCGACACGCTGGGGCGCGCCTTCCTCAAGCCGGCGCTTTCCGCGCTGATCTCGCCCGCCGCGGGCGACGCGGCCGGCCCGGCGCTTGCCTCGATGCTGATTTATCTCCTGATGGCGGCAGTGCTCGCGTTCCGGCCCGAAGGCCTGTTCCCGGTGCGCGGATCTTCATGACCGCAAGAACAATGGTTCTGGCGGCGATCCTGCTGCTGCTTGCCGCTGTGCCGCCGGCCGCGGCGTTCTTCGCCGAGCCGTTCTACCTCGACCTGCTGCGCCGCGTGATGATCTTCGCCATCGCCGCGATCAGCCTCAACCTGATCCTCGGCTATGGCGGCATGGTGTCCTTCGGCCACGCGGCCTACCTCGGCATCGGCGCCTACGCGGTCGGCATCCTCGCGCACCACGGCATCGACAACGGCTGGCTGCAATGGGGTACCGCGATCGGCGCCTCGGCGCTGGTCGCCGCGGCGATCGGCTCGATCTCGGTGCGCACCAGCGGCATCTACTTCATCATGATCACGCTCGCCTTCACGCAGATGCTGTACTACCTCGGCGTCTCGCTCGCGGAATACGGCGGCGACGACGGCATGCGCCTCAAGGTTCGCAGCCAGTTCTCCGGGCTGATCGACCTCAACGACCCGGCCACGTTCTACTACGTCGTGTTCGCGATCCTGGTGCTGTGCCTTTACCTGACGCAGCGGCTGGTCAACTCGCGCTTCGGCAGGGTGCTGCGGGCCGCCCGTTCCAACGAGCCGCGCACGCGCGCGATCGGCTTTTCGCCCTACCCCTACCGCCTGGCGGCGTTTGTCATATCGGGCGCCATGTGCGGGCTCGCCGGCGCGCTGCTGGCCAACCAGACCGGATTCCTTTCGCCCGAGTTCATGAACTGGACCCGCTCCGGCGAGCTCATGTTCATGGTGATCCTGGGCGGCATCGCCACCACCGCCGGACCGCTGCTCGGCGCGGCGGGGCTGCTGCTGCTGGAGGACACGCTGCAGGGCTGGAGCCTGCTGCCGAAATGGGTGCACGAGCACTGGCAGCTCTACCTGGGCGTGATCCTGGTGCTGGTGGTGCTCTACGCCAAGCGCGGCCTGGCGGGGCTGTTGCCGGGTGACAAGAATGAGTGAATTTATTCTAGAAACGAAACAGATAAGAAAATCCTTCGGCGCGCTCATCGCCACCGACGGAGTGGACTTCGACGTGCGCGAGGGCGAGACGCACGCGGTGATCGGGCCGAACGGCGCTGGCAAGACCACGTTCATAAAGCAGTTGTCGGGAGAATTGCATCCGGACGCCGGCGCGGTCCGCTTTGCCGGCGAGGACATCACCGCGCTCGCCGTGCAGAAGCGCACACGGAAGGGCATCGCGCGCTCCTTCCAGATCACCAGCATTTACCGCGATTTCAGCGCGCTGGACAACGTGGCGCTGGCGGTGCAGGCCCATGCCGGCCACAGCTTCCGCTTCTGGCGTCCCGCCCGCGAAGACCGTTCATTGACGGAGCCTGCGGTCCGGATCCTGGAAAGAATAGGTTTGGTTGAGAGGAAGGACATTCTGGCCGCCAATCTTTCCCACGGCGAACAGCGCCAGCTCGAGATCGCGATGGCGCTCGCCTCGGAGCCGCGCCTGCTGCTGCTGGACGAGCCGGTGGCGGGCATGGGCACCGACGAATCGCAGCGCATGATCGAACTGCTCGCCACGCTCAAGGGCGAGAAGACCATCGTCCTCGTCGAGCACGACATGGACGCCGTGTTCTCGCTCGCCGACCGCATCTCGGTGCTGGTCTACGGCCGCATCATCGCCACCGGCACGCCGGCGGAGATCCGCGCCAATGCGGAAGTACGTTCCGCCTACCTCGGGGAGGACGGCTGATGCTGCACGTTGAGGGCCTCGAAGCCTCGTACGGCCTGTCGCAGGTTCTCTTCGGCGTTTCCCTGCGCATCGAGGCGGGCCAGGTCGCGACCTTGCTCGGGCGCAACGGCATGGGCAAGACCACCACCGTGCGCTCGATCATGGGGATGCTTCGGCCCGGAGCCGGGACCATTTCGTTTCATGGGAATTTCCTGCAAAAGCTCCCGAGCTATCGCGTGGCGCAGCTCGGCCTGGGCCTGGTTCCCGAAGGCCGGCAGATCTTCCCCAACCTGACCGTGCGCGAGAACCTGGTGGCAACCGCGGCCAACCGTCGCAACGAGAAGGATCCGTGGACTCTCGAGAAGGTTTTCGACTTGTTCTCGAATTTGAAAGACAGGTCCCGCAACTATGGAAATCAGCTTTCCGGCGGCGAGCAGCAGATGCTCGCCATCGGCCGCGCGCTGATGACCAACCCGCGCCTGTTGATCCTCGATGAAGCCACCGAGGGCCTCGCGCCCCTGGTCCGGGCTGAAATCCATCGCGCCATCCAGCGCCTCAAGGCGGCCGGGCTGTCGATCCTCGTGATCGACAAGGACGTGAAGGCGCTGATCGGCTTCGCGGACGTACACTACATGCTGGAAAAAGGCCGCGTGGTATGGAGCGGAAGCTCGTCCGACCTGGCGGCCAACGAGGACATCCAGCACCGCTATCTGGGAGTCTAGATCCGCTGGCCCCTTGCTTTCGATCGCAGAATGATCGCAAATGAGCGCTGAACTGGAAGCTCTGAAAGCCCGATTGCAGGCGTACGTGGACGAAATTGTGCGCGCTGGAATGCTGCTCAAGCGCGCGACACGGAATGGTTGGGAACTGTCAGGCCAGGTTGATGGCGTCCCCTTCGAATACCTGGTCGAGGTCAATACACTCTTCGTCGCGAGATCGTCTGCCACGCTGACCGTGGCGACCGGCACGCCGGGCGAATTTCGCGTCCAGCCCAAAGGGCCGGGCGCCGCGATTGCCCGGTTCTTCGGCGCGGCCAAGGAGTTCCGGACCGGCGACCGCGCTGTCGATAGGGCCTACGACTTTTCCGCCACCACGGACGAGTATGCGAGGGAAGTTTTCGGCGTTCCGGAGAATCTGGACTTCCTGCGTTCCCTGCAAGCGGCTGATTTTCATCTGGTCGAGAGAAGTCCAACCCGGCTTTCGGCAAACCAGACTACGGCCGAACCACTCACCTTCGATGCATTGCAGAAAGCTGCCGCTTGCCTCGCGCAGCTGCGATTGCCATCCACCGCTCCCATGGCAGGCCTGAGCCGGCTTGTTGAACGGTTCGTGTTATTCGCCGTCCCGATTGGCGCGGTGCTTCTTATCCTGGCCGGGTTCTCGGCGATCGGCGGCACACGCCCCCTGGTCGCCGATTTCATGATTTTCATGATCGGGACTTCGCCCATCGCGCTCATCGCCTGGGTGGTGGCTTTTCTTGTTGGCCGGCGCTATCTCCGGCGCCATCCGATGATCGCCGCCCCTGTGATGGCTTGGGTGCTCGTCCTCGCGCCGTTCCTGGCGGTGGCGCAGTTCGGCGTTCTGGCTTATGTCAACGAGCGCTTTGATGCCAGCGAAGCCCAGGTTCACGACGTGCCCCAATTGAGGAGTTACGTGGCGGGCACCCGCGCCTACCGGAGTCATCGAGGCTTCAGGGTGTACATGCTGGACTCCTGGCCTGGATCCGGCGTCGTAAGCATCGATACCATTGGCGTGCCTCACTACACCGGACCGTCGAAGGATGGCCAGCTGTGGCGCTTGCGCGTGCGCGCCGGCTTGCTGGGGCAGCCCTGGATTGAATCGGCGCAGCCGCTCAAATAGCCCTTTGACCGTATGCATCATTCTTACTACAATGCATACTCATGAAAACACGCGTCACGATCACGCTCGATCCCGAGGTACACGCGCGCGCCAAGCGCACGGCGCGGGCGCGCCGCACGACCGTCTCGGGCCTGATCGAGAGGTTCCTTAGCTCACCGCAGGCTGCCGACGGGGACGGATCGCTGGTTGACGAGATGCTCGGCAGCGGCGAACTTCGAAGCGTGAAGCGCGGAGCGGATCCGCTGTACGACGAGTTGCACAGGCGCCTGATCGTGCGCGGCCGGTGAAGGCGCTGCTCGACACGGACGTTTTGATCGACGTCGCCTTGGCGCGCGAGCCGCATGCCACGCACAGCGCCGCGGTGCTGCGTTGGGCCGAGGCAGGTGGCGAAGCAGCTGTCGCCTGGCACACGTTGTCGGACTGCGCCTATCTCCTGAAAGGCGGCGGCCGGCCGTTTTTGCTCCGGCTCCTGCGCATAGTCGAAGTGGCTGCGGCGGGGACCGCGGACGCGCGCCGGGCACTTGAATCGCCGATGGCCGACCTGGAGGACTCGTTCCAGGCGGCCGCCGCGCTCGCCTGGGGCGCGGATACGATCGTAACCAGGAACATACGCGACTTCCGCCGCTCGCCGGTTCGGGCGATGACGCCTGCCGTGTTTCTCAAGAAAATGGACGGCAAGCCATGAGGCGCGAAAACGTCATCGGCAGGGCGAACGTCGAAGACACGCCGGAACTCGCGGACTACTACCGCGAGCTGGAAAAGCGCGAACTGGGCGCGCTCTGGAACGTGGCCAACGACATCGAGCCCTGGTTCCCGCAGCCGAAATCGGTGCCGATGCTGTGGAAATGGCGCGACGTCGCGCCGATGGTGCGCCAAGCCGCGCAACTCGTGTCCGCGGAAAAGGCCGCGCGCCGCGTGGTGATGCTGGTGAATCCAGGGCGTAAGGAATGGAGCGCGGCCGCTGGCCTGCTCTACACCGGCGTGCAGGTCATGAACCCGGGCGAGTTCACCTCGGCGCATCGCCACCAGGCTTCCGCTCTGCGCTTCGTGATGGAGGGCAAAGGCGCGTTCACCGTGGTCGATGGCGAGCGCATGACATTAGGCGCGCGCGACTTCGTCCTGACGCCGAACGGAACCTGGCACGACCACGGCGTCGAGGCGGACGGCACGCAATGCATCTGGCAGGACGGCCTCGACATCCCGCTCATGAATTCGCTGGATGCGAATTTCTACGAGGTACATCCGCAAACCGTGCAGACGCCCTCGCCCCTATCGCGCGAGGACTGGAAGAAGCCCTACTCCCCCGTTTTTTTATATAGATGGGATTCGTGCTTTTCCGAATTGAAAAGAGAAAAGACATACGACTATAAAAACCCCCTGACCGGCGGTCCGGTGATGTCGACGATGGGCGCCCGCCTTGAGTTGGTGAATTCTGAAAGTAAAGTCAAAAGACATACAGGAAGCGTCATCTACCAGGTCGCCACCGGCCACGGCTGGTCTGAGGTCGGAGACCAGCGCTTTGAGTGGGAGGAGAACGACATCTTCTGCATTCCTTCGTGGACACCGTATCGGCATGGCAGCGCCACGGAATCAGTATTGTTCTCCTTCAACGATTTTCCGGCGATGAAGGCCCTGGGCCTGTACAGGGAATCGCATGATTAGCCCGGAGCAGAACGACCTCATGACGCGCGTCGGGCCGGGCACGCCGGCCGGAAACCTCTTGCGCAACTACTGGCAGCCGATTGCCCTGGTGGACGAATTGCTCGGGGACAGACCTGTTCTTGCCCGGACAATACTGGGCGAATCGTTTGTCTTGTTCAAGGACAAACACAATAAATTCGGTCTACTCGACCGCCACTGCCCGCATCGCGGCGCCGATCTCGCGTACGGCCGCTACGAGGACGGCAACCTGCGTTGCGTGTTCCACGGCTGGTTGTTTGACGTCCAGGGACGATGCCTGGAGACGCCGGCGGAGCCGCCGGGCAGCCGGCTTTGCGATCACATCAAGCAGAAGACGTATCCGGTGGTCGAGCGCAGCGGCATCGTGTTCGCTTGGCTCGGCGCGGGCGAGCCGTCTGCGTTTCCGCATTTCGACTGCTTCACCGCGCCCGACGCCTACACCTTCGCCTTCAAGGGCTACTGGGATTGCAACTGGCTGCAAGCGCTGGAAGTCGGCATCGACCCGGCGCACGCGTCTTTCCTGCACCGCTATTTCGAGGACGAAGACACCGCGGCGAGCTACGGCAAGCAGTTCCGCGGCAAGCCGTCCGACTCGGACCTGCCGATCTCGAAGGTGCTGCGCGAATACGACCAACCCGAAATCACGGTCGCGCGCACCGACTACGGGATGCGCCTTGTGACGCTGCGCAAGATCGACGACAAGCAGACGCACGGCCGCTCGACGCACATCCTCTTCCCGCAGACCTTCGTGATTCCGATGAACGCGGAAATGACGATCACGCAGTGGCACGTGCCGGTGGACGACCACGGCTGCTACTGGTATTCGATCTTCACCAGCTTCACCGCGCCGGTGGACAAGAAGACCATGCGCGAGCAGCGCCTGAAGACCTACCCGGCGCCCGACTACAAGCCGATCCACAACCGCGCCAATGGCTGGGGCTTCGACGCCGAGCAGCAGCGCAAGGCCACCTACACGGGGATGGGCTTCGATATCAACATCCACGACCAGTTCGCCTGCGAGTCGCCCGGCCGGATCGCGGACCGCACCAAGGAGAATCTCGGCAGCAGCGACAAGGGCATTGTTCTCTATCGGCGCCTTCTAGTTGATGCCATAAAGAAAAATTCCCTTGGAGAAAAAACACTCATGATGCTCGACCCTGCGCAAGCCTCCGCCCTCACCGGCCCGCCGGCGATTGACGGCATCGGCGCGACGGGCCGCTGGGAGGAGTACTACAAGGAAGCCGACGCGGCGCGAAGGAACAGGGCTCCCTGGGCCGCGAAAGCGGCATGAAGGAACTGCTCAAGGAAATTCGAAGCAGGAAGGTCGAAACCGTTCGCTTCTCCTTCGCCGACCAGCACGGCATTCTTCGTTCGAAATCCATCGCCGCCGCCGAGGTTCCGGCCGCGCTGAAGAGCGGGGTCGGCTTTCCGAGCTCGCTGCTCGCCAAGGACACGTCCAACAAGACCGTGTTCCCAGTGTTCACGCCGGGCGCGGGTCTTGGCATGCCCGAGTTCGAGGGCGCGGCCGATGCCGTGATGGTCGCGGACCCGTCGTCCTTTCGCGTGCTGCCCTGGGCGCACAAGACCGGCTGGCTGCTGTGCGACCTCAGGTTTCCCAACGGCAAGCCTGTGCCCTTTGACACGCGAGCGCTCCTCAAGGACGCACTGGCGAAGCTGAAAACGGCAGGCTACGGATTCCTGGCCGGGCTGGAGGTGGAATTCCACATCTTTCGCATCACGGACCCCCGCCTGCGCCCGGAGGATGCCGGCCAGCCAGGCTCGCCGCCGGCGGTGGAACTGCTGAATACCGGCTACCAGCTGCTTTCCGAGGCGAGATTCGACCAACTCGAGCCCGCACTCGAGCTCCTGCGAGCCAATCTCGCCGCCCTCGGC
>JANNXB010000037.1:0-4774 GCA_031409355.1 Betaproteobacteria bacterium
GCTGCGCGTGCTGGTGCGGCGCCTGCGCGAGGCGGACCGCAAGATCGGCAGCCTGGCGATGCTGGACGTCTACGGCCGCGTCGCGCGGCTGCTGCTCGACATGTCGGAGAACGTGGATGGGCAGAGGATCGTGACCAAGCGTCTGCCCAAGCAGGACATCGCGAAGATGATCGGCGCCTCGCGCGAGATGGTGAGCATGGTGATGAGGGACCTGGAGCTGAGCGGCTATTTCGAGGTGCGGGGATCTACCATCGTGCTGCGCGACACGCACGCCTCTCCCACCGCGCTGGTCCGCCGGCGCTAAGGCCAGCGCGGGCATGGCGGCGGCAGGGAAATCCGAGGGCGGCACGCCCCTGCCGGCGGAACTTGCCGCGCCCACCTCGACCTCCCCTGACGAAACCGTCGTCAAGGTCGACGCCGAAGAATTCGCCCGGCAGGCGTCGCAGCGGGAGGTCGTGGAACGGGCGTGGCGCGAGCAGGAGGATTACGTCCGCGACGTGGCGGAGCTAAAGGAAAAAATCGCCCGCAGCGAATCGAGGCGCGCGCGCGCGATAGCGGCGGCGATCCTCCTCGCAGCCGTCGCGCTCGGGGTGTTCTTCTACAACCACCAGCTCGCGCAGGACCGTGCGACCAAGGCCGACGCTTTGCGCATCGCGGCCGAATCACTGGCGCGCCAGGAGGAAGAAAGCCGGGCGAAGCCCGACCCTGCGGCCGAGCCCGTTGAGGATTCCGCAGCCAGGGCACGCGCCGCCGCGGAGGCGAAGAAGGCGGCGGAAAAGGCAAAGGCGCTGGCGCTGAAGATCGAGGATGAGGCGCGGCGGATGGCGGAGCTCGCGGCGAAGAAGCAGGCCGCGGCGATGGCGCAGTCCGAGGAGCGGGCCAGGGCGCAGGCGGCGGTGAATGTGAAAGAAGCCCCGCGCGCGGTGCCGCGGCCGGGCACCGTGTTCCAGGACTGCGCCGATTGCCCGCGCATGGTCATCATTCCGGCGGGCGAGTTCACGATGGGCTCGCCTGCATCGGAGGCCGGACGCGGTTTCGACGAGGGACCGCAGCGCCAGGTATCGATCGCCCTGTATGCGCTCGGCCGCACCGAGGTCACGGTCGCCGAGTTCAGGCGCTTCGCCGACGAGTCCGGATTCAAGACCGAAGCCGAGCGCGATTCGCGCGCGCAGGGCTGTTCCGGATTCATTTACGCAGACCCGCTCGCCGCCGCCCCGGCATCGCCACCCATCACCAGTTGGCGCAGCCCGGGCCTGGCGCAGGCGGATTCGCACCCGGTGCTGTGCGTCAGCTGGAACGATGCGCGGGCCTACGCGCAATGGCTCTCGAAAAAGACCGGAAAACGCTACCGGCTGCCGACCGAATCGGAATGGGAATACGCGGCGCGCGCGGGCAGCGTCGCCGCCCGCCACTGGGGCGACGACCCCGTCCAGGCCTGCCGCTTCGCCAACGTCGCCGACCAGAGCCGTTTCCAGACCTGGGGTTTCGGCCAGAAGCACGAATGCACCGATGGCCATTACTTCACCGCGCCGGCGGGTGGCTATTTGCCCAACCGGTTCGGGCTCCATGACATGCTCGGCAACGTCTGGGAATGGACCGAGGACTGCTGGAACGCGAACTATGCGGGCGCGCCCGTGGACGGCAGCGCCTGGTCCACCGGCGATTGCGCGCAGCGCGTCGTCCGCGGCGGCTCCTGGAGCACCGTGCCGCGCTTCGTCCGCTCCGCAACGCGCTACAAGAACACCGCCGACCACCGGGACAACCTCACCGGGTTTCGTCTCGCAAGAACGCTCGAATAGTTCAGTCCGGCTTTACCCGGAGCAGCCGTTCGGGCGTAGACTTTCGCCTCCCTCATGGTCGAAAGCTCCTCTCGGGGTAGACCTTGAACGACAGCACATTGAAACAGCGCCTCGCAGCCATCCTGGCGGCCGATGTGGCGGGTTATTCGCGGCTGATGTCCGCGGACGAGCGCGCGACCGTGGCCGCGCTCGACCAGGCGCGCTCGGTGTTCCGCCGCTGGATCGAATCCAATCAGGGACGCGTCGTTGACATGGCCGGGGATTCGGTCCTCGCCGTGTTCGAGACCGCGGGCGGCGCGGTGAGCGCTTCGCTGGCGATCCAGAAGGAGCTGTTGCAGGCCTGCGCTGCAGTGCCGGAAGAGAACCGGATGCGCTTTCGCATCGGCGTGCACCTGGGCGACGTCATGGAGAAATCGGACGGCACGATCTACGGCGACGGCGTGAATATCGCTGCGCGCCTGGAAGGCCTGGCCGAGCCCGGCGGCATCACGGTGTCGGAGGCGGTGCAGGTCTCGCAGCGCAACCGCCAGCCGGTCGCCTATGACGACCAGGGTGAGCATGCGGTGAAGAACATTCCGCATCCGGTGCGAGCGTTCCGCATCCGGGCGCAGGATGCGCCCACTGCGCCTGCGCCGGCGCGGCCTGGCGCCGCTCCCCTCGCGCTCCCCGACAAGCCGTCGATCGTGGTCCTGCCGTTCGACAACATGTCGAAGGACCCGGATCAGGAGTTCTTCGCCGACGGCATGGTCGAGGCGATCACCGCCACGCTGTCGCGCATCCGCTCCTTCTTCGTCATCGCGCGCAATTCCGCGTTCCTCTACAAGGGCAAGGCCGTCGACGTGCAGCAGGTCGGGCGCGAGCTGGGCGTGCGCTACCTGCTCGAAGGCAGCGTGCAGAAGGCGGGCAACCGGCTGCGCATCACGGTGCAGCTGATCGACACCACCAACGGCGCGCACGTCTGGGCCGACCGCGTCGACGGCTCGCTGGAGGACGTCTTCGACCTGCAGGATCGCATCACCGAGCGCGTCGCGGGCGCGCTGCAGCCCTCGATCCGCCTGGCCGAAGTCGAGCGCGCACGCCGCAAGCGGCCGCAGGACATGGGCGCCTACGACTACACCATGCGTGCCATGCCGCACGTCTGGGCGCTGGAGCAAGAAGCGAGCGCCAAGGCGCAGGACCTGTTCGCGCAGGCGCTCGCGCTTGACCCCGATTACCCCCTAGCGCTGGCGCTCTCGGCGTGGTGCCATGCGCAGCGTTCTGTCTACAACTGGACGGACGACGCCGAAGCCGCGCGCCGGGAGGCGCTCCGCAACGCGGAGAAGGCAGCCCAGCGCGGCGGCGACGATCCGCTGATCCTCGCGGTGCTGGGCGCAGTGCATACTTTCGCCCGCAATATGGGCACGGCGCGCTTGCTGCTCGAGCGTGCCGTGGAACTCGATCCGAATGCGGCCTGGGCTTGGGCGCGCCTTGGCTGGGTGGAGAACTACAGCGACCGCCCCGCGCAGGCGATCGAATGTTTCCAGCGTGCGATCCGGCTCAGTCCCCTGGACCCGATGAATTTCAACAACTTCATCGGCATCGGCTGCGCCAGGGAGATTTCCGAACAGTATGATGAAGCCTTGGCGCTGTACCGGCGTGCGCTGCAGGAGCGCCCGAATGCGACCTGGATTCTGCGTAACCTCGTCGCCGCACTGGTCGGAGCGGGCCGGATGGAGGAGGCAAGAGCGGAATTCGTGAACTTGTGCTCGGCGTATCCGGGCCTTACCATCACCAAATTCAGGCAAGCGATGGTTTTTTCGCCCGCCACGCTTGACCGGATGGCGGCGCAGCTGAAAACGATTGGATTGCCAGAATAACCTTCAACAGAGGACCTATGGCAAAACGATACCCGAGCATTCTTGAGACCATCGGTCATACGCCGGTGGTTCGCATCAACCGCCTGGCGCCGGCCGGCGTGAACCTGTACGTCAAGATCGAGGCCTTCAATCCTCTCGGCTCGATCAAGGATCGCCTGGCGCTCGGCGTAATCGAGGCAGCGGAGATGTCCGGTGCACTCAAGCCGGGCCAGACCGTGCTCGAGGCAACCAGCGGCAACACCGGCATCGGCCTGGCGATGGTCTGTGCCGCGAAGGGGTATCCGCTGGTGCTGATCATGGCGGAGCCCTTCAGTGTGGAGCGGCGCAAGCTGATGCGCTTCCTCGGGGCCAAGGTGGTGATTACCCCGGCGGCCGAGCGGGCCGTCGGCATGATCAAGAAGATGGAAGAGCTCGCCGCCGCGCACGGCTGGTACATGACGCGTCAATTCGAGAACGAAGCCAACCCCGAATACCACTCGCGTACGACCGCGCGCGAGATCATCGACGATTTTGCCGACGTCAAACTCGACTACTGGGTGACCGGCTACGGCACCGGCGGGACGCTCAAGGGCGTTGCTCGGGTGCTGCGCAAGGAAAGTCCCGGCACCAAAATCATCGTCTGCGAGCCGGAGGAGGCGCCCCTGCTTGGCAGCAAGGTTGAGCAGGCGCGCAAAGCCGACGGCACGCCCGCCGCGCCGCACCCGAGCTTCAAGCCGCATCCGATGCAGGGCTGGACGCCGGACTTCATCCCGAAGCTGACCAGCGATGCCGTCGACATGAAGTTAATCGACCGTCTCCTGCCGATTCCGGGTCCGGAAGCCATCCGCTGCAGCAAGGAACTCGCCGCCAAGGAAGGCATCTTCGTCGGCATTACCTCGGGCGCGACATTCGCCGGGGGGCTCAAGGTGGCCGCAGAGGTGGACAAGGGCGCGAACATCCTGTGCATGCTGCCCGATACGGGCGAGCGCTATCTCAGCACGCCGCTCTTCGCCGACGTGCCGGCGGACATGACCGAGGAAGAATTGAAGATTTCGCGCTCGACGCCGGGCGGCCAGCTGAAGGCCTGAGCCGGCGCCTGGATACTGAAAAGGGCCAGCGACTGCTGGCCCTTGTATAGTT
>JANNXB010000038.1:0-9789 GCA_031409355.1 Betaproteobacteria bacterium
CGCGTCGCCCATGGCCGAAGTGCCGACTTTTACCGTGCCCTGTCCGTCCTTCCCTTCCCGCGCGATGTCCTGGGTGCGCAGGCCTTTGGCCAGCACCGCGCGCACCGCGCGCTCGATCCTCGCGGCGTCGTCCTTGCGGCCGAAGCTGTGGCGCAGCAACATCGCGCCGGACAGGATCGCGGCCAGCGGATTGGCGATGTCCTTGCCCTCGATATCCGGCGCCGAGCCATGCACCGGCTCGTATAGGCCCTTGAGACCTTCGCCCGCATTTCCTTCCCCTATGGAGGCCGACGGCAGCATGCCGATCGAGCCCGTCAGCATCGCCGCCGCGTCCGAGAGGATGTCGCCGAACATGTTGGGTGCCATCATGACGTCGAATTGCCTGGGCGCGCGCAGCAGCTCCATCGAGGCGGCGTCCACGAACAGGTGCCGCAATTCGACATCCGGGTATTGCTTGCCGACCTGCGACACGGTTTCGCGCCAGAGCTGCATGGTCTCGAGCACGTTGGCCTTGTCCACCGAGCAGAGCTTCTTTTTCCGCTCCCGCGCGGTCCTGAAGCCGACGTGCGCGATGCGCTCGATCTCGGGCTCGCTGTAGCGCATGGTGTTCACGCCGTGGCGCCGGCCGTCGGCGCCGACCGAGATGCCGCGCGGCTCGCCGTAATAGATGTCGCCGTTCAACTCGCGCAGGATGATCAGGTCCAGGCCCTCGACCAGCTCGGGCTTGAGCGAGGAAGCCCCGATCAGTTCGGGAAACAGGAACGCCGGCCGGAAATTGGCGAACAGCTTCAGTTCGCGCCGCAGGGTCAGGAGTCCCACGCCGGAGCGCAGGTGCCGCGGGCCGAGCTCGTCGCCGGGCAGGCCGGCGGCGCCGAAAAGGATGGCATCCGACTTCTTCGCCAGCTCGAACGTCTCGGGCGGCAGCGGCACGCCCGCGGCCTTCACGCCCTCGCCGCCGATCGGCGCCTCCGTGAACTCGGCTTCCCTGCCGACCACCGCCTTGAGCACCTTGACCGCCTGCGCGGTGACTTCCTTGCCGATACCGTCGCCCGGCAGGACTGCGATCTTCATTGCCATTGGTCTCTCCCTGTGCCGTATTCTATAGGCTCGAAAAAAAGGGAGAGACGAAGCACCATGCGCATCAACCGAGTGAAACAGCTATGGCGCGAGGGCAAACCGGCGATCGGCGGCTTCCTCTCCATTCCCAGCAGCCTGTCCGCCGAAGCGATGGCCCATACGGGCCTCGACTGGCTGTGCCTCGACATGCAGCACGGCTGCCTGGACTACTCCGACGTGGTGCCGATGCTGACCGCCGTCTCGACGACCGCTGTGACGCCGTTGGTGCGCGTGCCCTGGAACGAGCCTTCCATGATCATGAAAGTGCTGGACGCGGGCGCCTACGGCGTGATCGTGCCGATGGTGAGCAACCGCGCTGAAGCCGAGCGCGCCGTGGCCGCCTGCCGCTATCCGCCCGCCGGCATCCGCAGCAACGGCCCGAACCGCGCCATTTACTACGGCGGCGCCGACTACCAGAAGCACGCCGACGGCGAAATGCTCTGCATCGCCATGATCGAGACCGCCGAAGGCATCCAGAAAATGGATGAAATAATCTCGACGCCGGGCCTGGACGCGGTCTACATCGGCCCGACCGACCTCGCCCTCTCACTCGGCCTGCCGCCGGTGATGGACAACGACGATCCGAAGCACGTCGCCATGGTGAACAAGATCCTGGAAACCTGCCGCAAGCACAAGGTGAAGGCGGCGATGCACACCGCCAGCTCCAAGTACACGCAACGCTACATCGACCAGGGCTTCAACATGGTGATGCTGGTCAACGAACGCGCGGCGATGCAGAACTACGTGAAGGCGGAAATCGACCGCCTTACGGGGTGGACCCCCATAAAATCTTAAGCTGCCGCTCTGTCCGCGCGCTTGCGCTCGTGTTCCTTGAGGAAGCGCTTGCGCAGGCGGATTGACTTGGGGGTGATCTCCACCAGTTCGTCGTCGGCGATGAATTCCACCGCGTATTCCAGCGTCAGGCCGATCGGCGGCACCAAGTCGATGGCCTCGTCCTTGCCGGAGGCGCGGATGTTGGTGAGTTGCTTGGTGCGGATCGGGTTCACTGTCAGGTCGTTGTCGCGGCTGTGGATGCCGACGATCATGCCTTCGTATACCGGCTCGCCGGGGCTGACGAACATCCGGCCGCGCTCCTGCAGCTTCCAGATGGCGTAAGCGACGATGGCGCCGTCGTCCTGCGACACCAGCACGCCGTTGCGCCGCTCGGCCATCTGCTCGGCCTTGGCCGGCGCGTATTCGTCGAACACGTGGCTCATCACGCCGGTGCCGCGCGTGAGGGTCATGAATTCGCCCTGGAAGCCGATCAGGCCGCGCGCCGGGATGCGGTAGTCCAGCCGCACGCGGCCCTTGCCGTCGGGCTGCATGTCGAGCAGCTCGCCGCGGCGGCGGCCGAGTTCTTCCATCACGGCGCCCTGGTTGCTGTCCTCGACGTCCACCGTCAGCACCTCGAAGGGCTCGCACTTCACGCCGTTGATTTCCTTGTAGATCACGCGCGGGCGCGACACTGCGATTTCGTAGCCTTCGCGGCGCATGTTCTCCAACAGGATGGTCAGGTGCAGTTCGCCCCGGCCGTGCACGATGAAGGTGTCGGTGTCGTCCGGATACTCGACGCGCATCGCCACATTGCTCTTGGTCTCGCGCTCCAGGCGCTCGCGAATCTGACGGCTGGTGAGGAACTTGCCTTCGCGCCCGGCCAGCGGCGAGGCGTTGACGAGGAAGTTCATCGTCAGCGTCGGCTCGTCCACCGTCAGCATCGGCAGCGCATCCGGGTGCTCCGGCTGGCACAGCGTGGTGCCGACGCCGACCTCGTCGATGCCGTTGATCAGCACGATGTCGCCCGCCTCGGCTTCCGGGACCTGCACGCGGGCAAGTCCTTCGAACATCAAGACCTGATTGATTTTCGCCTTCATCGGGGTCGAACCCGGCCCGTTCATGACAATAACTTCCTGCGACGGCTTGATGCGCCCGCGGCGGATGCGGCCGATGCCGATCTTGCCGACATAGCTCGAGTAATCGAGCGAGCAGATCTGCAGCTGCAGCGGCTCGTCCGGATTCTCGTCGCGCATCGGCACGTATTCGAGGATGGCCTCGAACAGGGGCTTCAGGTTCTCGCCCTTCTCGTCCGGCTTGCGGGTCGCCCAGCCTTCCAGCGCCGAGGCGTAGACCACCGGGAAATCGAGCTGCTCCTCGGTGGCGCCCAGCTTGTCGAACAAGTCGAACGTCTGGTTCACCACCCACTGCGCGCGCGCGCCGGGGCGGTCGATCTTGTTGACCACGACGATGGGCTTCAGGCCCAGCGCCAGCGCCTTGCGCGTGACGAAGCGGGTCTGCGGCATCGGCCCTTCGACCGCGTCCACCAGCAGCAGCACGCCGTCCACCATCGACAGCACGCGCTCCACTTCGCCGCCGAAGTCGGCGTGCCCCGGGGTATCCACGATATTGATATGCGTGCCCTCGTAGCGCACCGCGCAGTTCTTGGCGAGAATCGTGATGCCGCGTTCGCGCTCCAGGTCGTTCGAATCCATCACCCGCTCCTGCAACGCTTCATGGGCGGCAAAGGTGCCCGATTGGCGCAGCAACTTGTCCACCAGCGTTGTCTTGCCGTGGTCGACGTGGGCGATGATGGCTACATTGCGTAAAGCGCGAGGCATGATCTTGATTTTTCTGCAAAAAATGAGCGCGCATTGTACGCGAGTCCCGACTACCCGTGTTGCGCCGCGGTATCTATGCGCCGGGAGCGCTATCTCAGTGGCTATCCACCACCAGCGGCACGCCCATCAGCCCCAGATGAAAATCGGTGGACCAGCACGCTTTAATGCCGAGGCTCTTCATCAGAAACAGCCCCGCCGCATCGGCGAGCGTCAGATCCTGGTCGGAGAACCGCCGCATGACGCGGGCGGCGCCGGCAATTTCCGCCGGCCCTACCGGCAGAACCGTCAAGGGCGTCAGATCCTCGATCAACGCCAGAAAATGCATCGCCCGCATCCGGTCATAACGGCGCAGAAACCAGGCATGTCCCTCCGCCACAACCAGCGACGTGGTCACCATCCGCGGCGGTTCGGAGAACAGGCGCCGGAACAGCGGGTGGTGCGAATCTGACCGATCAACAAACGCGATGAATGCCGACGTGTCGGCGTAAATCTCAGCCTTTCTGGCCATAGACGATGTCATCGATGCCGCGGCTCGATTTCGGATCGCCCGACTCGACCATGCCCGCATAGCGCATCCACGGTTTAGTCCGGTCCACCGGGAGCATGGTGCGCAGCGACCGGCGCAGCAATTCCGCGAGCGAGATCCCGAGCCGCGCCGCCTCCCGGCGGGCGGCCGCGTACTCATCCTTGCTCAGGCTGATTTGAGTCCGAATCATGATAACAGTATGCCATACTTTGTTATCACCGGAGACAGACCGCGATTCGCCAGCCCCCCCCATGCACCGGCATCTGCTGCGCTACCATGACTGAGCGCCAACCTATGCTCCTCAAGACACTGCTCGGCGATTACCCCGTGACCCACGCCCTCAGGAACGGCAGCGTGCGCAGTGACATGGTCAAGCTCGACATCGCCGACGTGAAGGTGCCGCACACGGCTTTCAAGCGCGTGGTGCGCGACCTGGAGTTCGACATCGCTGAAATCGCCATCGTCACGTACCTGATGGCCAAATCCTTCGGCAAGCCGCTGCGCCTGCTGCCGGCCGTGATGTTCGGGCGGTTCCAGCACCCCTACCTGGTAAGCATTTCAGGGATAGGCCCGAAGGATCTGGAAGGAAAACGGATCGCCATCCGGTCGAGTTCCGTGACCACGGTGGCCTGGATCCGCGGCATGCTCGCGGATGAATACGGCGTCGACATTTCGAGGATTACGTGGGTGACCTTCGAGGACGCGCATGTCGCCGAATACCGTGACCCTCCCGGCACCGAGCGCGCGCCGGCGGGCAAGACGCCGCTCGGCATGCTGCTCGAAGGCGAAGTGGACGCCGCCGTGCTCTCCGACCCGGTGCCGCAGGACGAGCGCCTCAGGAGCGTCATTCCCGATCCCGCCGCCGCCGCGGCCGACTGGCAGCGGCGCAAGGGCGCGATCCAGGTCAATCATCTGGTCTGCGTGCGGAATTCGCTATCCCAGGATGTGGTCGACGAGGTGTATCGCCTCCTCCAGGAAAGTAAAAACATCGGAGCAAAAGACGCACCCACTTCACCGTTCGGCCTTGAAGAGAACCGCCGCAACCTCGAAGTGGCGATCGACTACGTCTACCGGCAGAAGCTGATCCCGAAGCGCTTTTCCGTGGACGAGCTGTTCGAGCCCTGAGATGCCCGCGCCCCAATTCCGCAACGCCCTCCCGATGCAGTCGATGCTGCTGGAGTACCGCGTCGAGCAGGTATTGGGCGCGGGCGGCTTCGGCATCACCTACCGCGCGCGCGACACGAACCTGGACAAGGATGTCGCGATCAAGGAGTACCTGCCCGGCGAACTGGCGCTGCGCGCACCGGACGGCAACGTGGTGGCGCAAAGCACCACGCACGAAGCGGGCTACAAGTGGGGGCTCGACCGCTTCCTGCTGGAGGCGCGCACCCTGGCCAAGTTCAGCCACCCGCACATCGTGCGGGTGCTGCGCTATTTCGAGGCCAACGCCACCGCCTACATGGTGATGGACTACGAGAAAGGCGATCCGCTGAAAACCGTGCTGCAGCTCGACCCGCAGCCGTCAGAGGAGAAGCTCAAGGCGCTGCTCGCGCCGCTGCTGGAAGGTCTCGCCGCGGTGCACGCCATGGGCTTCCTGCATCGCGACATCAAGCCCGACAACATCTTCATCCGCGCCGACGGCCGGCCGGTGCTGATCGACTTCGGCGCCGCGCGCCAGGCCATGGGCGGCGAAACCAAGAGCCTCACCTCCATTCTCACGCCCGGCTACGCGCCGCTGGAACAGTATTCCGGCGAAGGCAAGCAAGGACCGTGGACCGACCTCTACGCCATGGGCGGTGTGCTTTTCCGGGCGGTCGCCGACAAGAACCCGCCCGACGCGGTCAGCCGCATCCGGGGCGACTCGCTTGGCGCAGGCCTCGCCGCCGCGCGCGGCAAGTACAGCGCCGAGTTTCTGCGAGCCATCGAGTGGGCCGTCAACCTGGACGAAAAGAAGCGGCCGCAGAGCGTCGAGCAATGGAAGGCCGCGGTGCTTGCCGAGCGGCGCACGAGTGCGCCGGCAACGCAACCCGCCATTGAGCGAAGGACCGTGCGGCCTGCGGAAATCGAGAAGCCGCGCCGCAAGCGCTGGCCCTGGATCGTCGCGATCGTTCTGCTCGCGGTCGCCGCGGGAGGAACCTGGAGAAAGCAAAGGTCAGTCGCTCCGGCGACTCCCGCGGTCCAGCAGGCCACGCCTTCCGACGATGGCGCCCAGGACAAATTCCAGCGCTACCGGCAGGCGGCCGAGCAGGAGTTCCGTGCCGCGGACGCGAACAACGACGGCTATCTCTCGCAAGATGAGATGCGCAGCCGCTTCCCCTACCTCGGCAAGGAATTCCAGCGCGTCGACCGTGACGGCGACGGCCGCGTCTCGCCAGCCGAGTATTTCCAGGCCAAGAAGCTGATGATCGAGCGCAGGTTCGGCAAGTGAAGGGTTGACGGGGGCCGCGGCCAGGTTGCATTAAGTAAATAGGTTAACTATACTTGGATTATAGTTAACCCATTTACCTAAGGAACCGCCATGCACGCCTACCGCCGCCGTTTCATCCGCAGCCTCGGATCCGCCGCCGTGATCGCCGCGGCATCCCCCCTGGGCGCCTGCGCGCCGATGCCCGAAGAGGCGATCGAGGCCTGGCGCCTTGCCGGAAGGGATCCCGACCCGCGGCGCAAGCTGGTCTCCTGGGCCATCCTCGCGCCGAACCCGCACAATCGGCAACCGTGGCTGGTGGACCTGCGCCGCGACGGCGAGATCACCCTGCATTGTGATCTGGACCGGCTGCTGCCGATGACCGATCCCCACGGGCGGCAGATCCTGATCGGCCACGGCTGCTTTCTGGAACTGCTCGCGCTCGCCGCGCCGGCACTCGGGCAACAGGCCGAGGTCACGCTGTTCCCCGAGGGCGAACCCGGGGCGGACCGGCTCGATGGGCGCCCGGTGGCTCGAGTCCGCCTGGCCGCGGCCGCGGCCGCCCGCGATCCCCTGTTCGGACAGATACTCGCGCGTGGAACCTACAAGAAGCCGTTCGCCGCGAAGGCGGTGCCCCCCGGCATCCTGCAAGCGCTTGCCGACGCGGCAGCGCGCCCGGGGGTGACCATCGGCTTGACACAAGACCCGGCCAGGGTGACCCGCATTAACGACATCATGGTGCGCGCCTGGGACATCGAGCAGGACACGGCACGCACCTGGAAGGAAAGCGTGGACCTCACCCGCGTCGGCGCGGAAGACATTCTGCGCCACCGGGATGGCATCTCGCTCGGCGGCACCCTGATGGAGACGCTCCGTCTGCTCGGCCAGATGACCCCCGAGAAGGCGATGGACCGCGATTCGGCCTACTTCGCGGGCGGCAAGAAGCGCGTGCGGGAATGGGTGCCGACGACCTCAAGCTGGCTGTGGCTCAAGACGTCCGCCGCAGGCCGCGCCGCCCAGATCGAAGCCGGGCGCGCGTTCGTGCGCATGCAGTTGAAGGCGGCCGAGCTTGGCCTGGTTACACAACCTCCCAGTCAGGTCCTGCAGGAATACCCTGAGATGCTCGCACTTCAGCGCGAATTCGAAACGCTGGTGGGACAGCAACCCGGCGAGAAGGTGCAGATGCTGGTGCGTGCCGGCTATCCGGATGCGGCAGCGGTCCGCAGCCCTCGCCGCCCGCTGACCGGATTCATGCGGGCCTGAATCGCACGACCCTGATTCGTGCGATGCTGACGGCCGCCATGCGCAAGACGAAACCTTCCGATCCAGCGGCGTTTCGCTTCTTCAACGAGATCGGGATCATCGAGCAGCTCGCGCGCACCCGATTCGACCGGGTGCTGCCCAAGAGCATGTCAGTGGCGCAGTTCAGCGTCCTGAACCATTTCGTTCGCCTGGGCGGCGAGCGCAGCCTTGTCGAACTTGCGCGCGCCTTCCAGGTCAGCAAGCCCGCCATGGGGAAGTTGGTGCAAAGGCTTGAAGCGCAAAAATTCCTTGCCCTCCGGGGAAATCCGGACGACAGCCGCGGCAAGCTGGTTTCGATCACGCGGCGCGGCGCCGCCGCCAGGGATGCCGCCATCGAGGCGCTGGCGCCCGAACTGGCGCGCCTGCAGCGCGCGCTCGGCGCGGACGTGTTTGAAGGGTCGCTGGAGAACCTGGCCCGCGTTCGCGTGTGGCTGGACGAGAACCGATAGCCTCAGGCGGCCGACAGCGTGTAGCTCTGGATCGGCTTGTGGAAGCCCTTGAGCTGCAGCGCTTCCCCGGGCATCAGGCGATGCACCTTCGAGCCTTCGCCCAGCAGCTCGATGCTGCGCTTGTCGACCAGGATCTCGCCGTGCATCGCTTCCGAGCACAGCCGCGAGGCGAGGTTCACCGCCGGGCCGACCGCGGTGTATTCGAGGCGCGAGGCGGCGCCGATCACGCCCACCGTCACGAAACCGCTCGCCACGCCGATGCCGACGCCAAGGGTCAGATCCTTGTCCGACCAGCTCTTGGTGATTTGCATGCCCTTCTCGCGGATGCGCTGCGCAAGCGAGAAGGCGCGCTGCGCGTGGTCCGGATAGGAGATCGGCGCGCCCACCAGCGTGAGCACGCCGTCGCCCGCCTGGTCCTTGATGGTGCCGCCGCACTCCGTGGCAGCGGCGCCCACCGCGTCGTAGTACTCGCGCAGGATCGCGATCACCTTGCTCGACTCGGTGGCGGCGGTGAAGGCCGTGAAGCCGCGCAGGTCGCAGCAGACGACGGACAGCTCGATCGTCTGCTCGTCGGTGGCGCTCTTCAGGCCGCGCCGCCCGACCATCTCGGCCACCGCGGGCGACAGGAAGCGCGACATGAACTGCGCGCGCCGGCCCTGGATGACGTGGTACTGCACTCCGCCAACCAGAAAAATCAGCAGGCCGATGGCCGTGGTCACCGGCGCAATGTTGTTCGGCAATACCAGGCCCGAGGCCATGAACGGACAAGCAATGGCAAAAGCGACCAGGCGAGTTGCCTCGGCGCGGTCAGGACGGCGCCTGAGCATGAGCAGTCCGGAGAACATCGCCAGCACAAGCGAGATCGTCAGCGGCAGCGCAAACAACAGGAACTCGGGCGAGCCCCGCTCGAACGCCTCGCTGAATCCGGCATTGAGGAATTTCTCGACGCGGATACGCGGAAAGGCGATCGCCATGGCGGCGTAGAACACGGTCAGGCCCTGTGCGATGCGCAGCATCGCGTCGGCACTGCGGGTCTTCAGGCCCGCCGCGGGCACCGTGCGCCGCACCCGCAGGATCCACTCACAGGCGAAAAAGAACGCCATCGACTCGGGTATCGCGAACAGGCCGTCCCAGACCGCAATGACGCCCCGATAATGCAACGGATAGGCGATCTGCGAGCCGACGCCGATCGCCAGGCCGAGCGAAACCAGGAACAGCGCCAGCGCGCGGCTGGTGGGAGAACTGCGGTCGGCGATGATGAAGGCGAGCGCCATCCCCATCGCCAGCAGCGAAGTGATGATGTGCGGCGTGGTATCGATCATTTGGGCGTGACGGAGAAGCCGTCGCGCATTTTCCGGTCGAACTCCTCGGCGACCTTGG
>JANNXB010000039.1:0-1637 GCA_031409355.1 Betaproteobacteria bacterium
CGCCCTCGGAGGGCGGGAAGCCTTCCGCCTTCGCGATCGACGCATGTTCGCCCAGCAGCGCGAGCGTGATTTTCTCGCCCGAACCGGTAGACGCGATGTCGCCCACCATCGAGCGCATCAGGCAGGTGATCCCGGCCATCGTCGCCAGCAGCACCCACTTGTCCCACAACGCCTGCTCGATCGCGTCCGTCAGCTTGATCTCGCTTTTCGAGCCGGCGGCGGCCGCGGCGAACGCCTCGCACGTCGCCCTCTGGGACACATGGCGCGGCCCGAAAGAAACGCGATGGAATTCGTTCAGGTGCCTGATCTCGCCATCCGCCGCGAGTGTCGAGGCGATGTAGGCGACGCCGCCCAGCACGTGTTCGCGGCCGAAGCGCGCGTCCAGCACGTCCAGGTGGGACATGCCGTTCAGCAGTGGCAGCACATTGCCCTTGCCGCCCGCCATGGCTGGGGCTATCGCATCGATTGCGCTCTCCAGGTCGTAGGCCTTGGCGGTGAACAGCACGATGTCGTACTCCGGCCTTACCTCTCCCGCGACTACGCACTTCGGCTTTAGCGCGAAGTCGCCTCCCGCCTTGCTCGAGATTCGCAGGCCGGATTTCGCGAGCAACTCCGCGCGCTTCGGTCGCACCAGGAACGTGACGTCGGCACCGGCCTCCGCAAGCCTGCCGCCGAAATAGCCGCCGACTGCGCCTGCGCCCAGCACAAGAATCTTCATGGGGTTTTCTTCTCTCCAAGACGGGGTTCAGTGCCGCGCGCCAGCCGCACGATGTTCTCCCGGTGACGCCAGATGAGCAGCAGCGAAATCCCGCCCACCACCGGGGTGATGGGGGCGAGGCCGAACAGCAACCAGGCCCAGAACACCGCAAATACCGCCGAGACGATGGAAGCGAGCGAAATCATGCGGAAGAACAGCACGATGACTCCGAAGGTGGCGAGGGTACCCAGGCCAAGGTACAGGCTCAGGGAAAGCAGGACCCCGGCCGCCGTGGCCACCCCCTTGCCGCCCTTGAATCCGTGAAACACAGGATAAAGGTGGCCGAGAAACGCCATTGCACCCGCGATCGGTGCGTCAACCCCGGTGGCCGGGCTTTCGCCGGTGTAGAGCACCGTCAATCCCACGGCGAGCGCGCCCTTTCCGGCATCGCCAATCAGCGTCAGCGCCGCGGCCAGCTTGTTGCCGGTGCGCAGCACGTTGGTGGCGCCGGGGTTGTTCGAGCCGTAGCTGCGCGGATCGGGCAGCGCCATGAGCTTGCTCACGACGACGGCAAAGGACACCGAGCCGAGCGCGTAGGCGGCAAGTGCGATGACGAGTGTTTCGATCAGGGCCGGCTGCATGGGGCCATGATTCTATAATCCCGGACTCAAATGGACTCCATACTGATTCGCGACCTTAGGGTCGACGTGCTGATCGGCATCTACAAGCGCGAGCGCCACGTGGCCCAGGTCGTGGCCATTGACCTGGACATCGGCATCCCCGGAACCACGGTATTCGCCAGCGACAAGGTGGCGGACACCATCGACTATGCGCAGGTGGCGCTCAGGATCAAGGCGCTCGCCGGGACCGGCCACTTTCGCCTGGTGGAAACCTTCGCCGACCGCATCGCCAGGCTCCTCATCGACGATTTCAAGGCGCC
>JANNXB010000040.1:0-22286 GCA_031409355.1 Betaproteobacteria bacterium
GGCCCCGTTCCAGCAGGACCACGCAATCGAACAGATAGATTCCGGCGGCCAGCGCGATCACGGCCGCCTCCGTGATCACTGCTGGCCCGGCGAAGGGGGCGGCTTCTCTTTGCGGGCATAGAGCTTCTTCAACAGCGCCCATCCGCCCATAAGCGCGCCGCCGACGATCACCCAGAGAAATTTGCCGAGCGACTTGAACAGCCCCGCCTTCGCTGCCGCGGCTGCCGCGCCACCCACTACCAGCGCCGCAAGGCCGTATTCCGCGATCTTGTCGCCGGATTTGAACTCGGCGTACTGCTCGCCGGCGTTGAACTGGTAGCCGGCGAGCGCGCCGTTGAAGGCTTTCATGTCGTCGTTCAGCGTCTGCGGCGAGGACACCAGCACCGCGCTCATCACACCGCTCCTGCCCAGCAGCCGGCTGGTGTAGTTGACGTGCACCCCGCCTCGCTCGTCGCGCAGCCGCATGCCCCATTCGAGGCGCTTGTTGCCGGAGTCATAGTGCGGCGGCACGTGCCAGCCGTCGGTGTAGATCGGGGACATGCCGAGGCGTTTTCTCTCCTCGTTGCTTGGTTCGTCGCCCTTCTTGAGCGAATCCAGCAGCGCCGCAGCGTCGATTTTCTCGTCGTCCTTGACGTAGCCCACCGGGTCGAAGGAGAACACCGCGAACCAGTCGAGATTGGCGGGTGCAATCAGGTAGTGGTTGTCGCGCGGCGGATTGCCCATCAATTCGAGAAAGCGCCGCGTATTGCGCTCGTCAAGGAACGAGTAGCCCTCGGGAATCCGGATCTTCGCCTTCGACCCGATCGTGCCCTCGCCGGGCGCGCGCTGCCACGCGAGCTTCTGCAGTTCCTGGATGATCTGGCCGGGGTCGCGTTGCGCCTGCGCCGCAAAAGCAAAGAGCGCTAGAACCAGCACCAGCAAGGCGTGCGTGATTTTCAGCATTCGATTCTCAGCGCATGCCCGGCAGCATGCCCTTCATGTTGCGCATCATGCGCTGCAGGTTGCCGCCCTTCATCATCTTCATCATCTGCTGCATCTGCTCGAACTGCTTCAGCATCCGGTTCACTTCCTGCACGTGCACGCCGGCCCCGGCGGCGATGCGGCGCTTGCGCGTGGCCTTGATGATCTCGGGATTGGCGCGCTCCTTCTTCGTCATCGAGTTGATGATGCCCTCGATGCGCGCGAACTGGCGCGTGTCCTGCAGCTGCGCCGGGTTGACCTGCGCCGCGAGCTGCGCGGGCAGCTTGTCCATCATGGAGGCGATGCCGCCCATCTTGTTCATCTGCTGCAGCTGCTCCTTGAAATCCTCCAGGTCGAAGCCCTTGCCCTTGCGCATCTTGTCGGCAAACTTCTGCGCCTGCTCGACATCCACCTGCTTGTGCGCCTCCTCGACCAGCGACAGGATGTCGCCCATGCCGAGGATGCGCGAGGCCATGCGCTCCGGATGGAACGGCTCCAGGCCGGCGAGCTTTTCCCCGGTACCGACAAACTTGATGGGCTTGCCCGCGACGTGGCGCACCGAAAGCGCCGCCCCGCCCCGCGAATCGCCGTCCAGCTTGGTCAGCACCACGCCGGTGAGCGGCAGGCGTTCGCTGAAGGCGCGCGCCACGTTTACCGCGTCCTGGCCCTGCATCGCGTCGACCACGAACAGCGTCTCCGCGGGCTTTAGCGCGGCGTGCAGCGCGGCAATCTCCTGCATCATCGGCTCGTCGATCGCCAGGCGCCCCGCGGTATCGACGATGACGACATCGCAGTAGTGGGTGCGAGCATGTTCTATTGCTTTTTTTGCTATCTCTTCGGGTTTTTCATTCGGATGAGAAGCAAAAAATTCCACCCCCGCTTGCGCGGCGACGATCTTCAGCTGCTCGATCGCGGCGGGACGGTAGACGTCGCAGGAAACCACCAGCACCTTTTTCTTCTGCGCCTTGAGGAACACGGAGAGCTTGCCGACCGTGGTGGTCTTGCCCGAGCCCTGCAGGCCGGCCATCAGGATCACCGCTGGCGGCGCCACCGCCAGGTCGAGCCCCGCATTCGCCTCGCCCATCAGTTGCGCGAGCTCGCGGTGCACGATGCCGACCAGAGCCTGCCCTGGCGAGAGGCTGCCTATCACCTCCTGCCCGAGCGCCTTCGCGCGCACCGCGTCGATGAAATGCTTCACCACCGGCAGCGCGACGTCAGCCTCCAGCAGCGCGATGCGCACTTCGCGCAGCGCGTCCTGGACGTTGGCTTCGGTAAGGCGCGCTTCGCCGCGGATCGTCTTGACGATCTTCGCGAGGCGCGTGGTCAGGTTATCTAGCATGGGGTGTTAAACTCAAAACGTGCCCGACATTGTAATTCACGTCGTCGCGAGTGCCCTGTATGCCGGCCTCGCCCTGCACTTCTGGTACTCGCGATGGCGCGTTCAATCCGAGCGCTCGCGCGCGCAGGCGGCCGCCCCGGGCGGCCTGCAGACCTGGGAGAGAAGCGCGATGCTGGTCGCGCTTTGCCTGCACGGCTGGCTCATCTGGAGCGCGCTGTCCCTGCCCGAGGTGCCGCGTTCCGGCTTCGCCATCGCGCTGTCGTCGATGCTGTGGGTCGTGGTGCTGATCTGCTGGATTGAGAACCTGTACGTGAACCTTGAAATCATCCTGCCCGTCAGCCTGGGCCTGGCCGCGTTGTGCGTGCCGCTGGCCGCGTGGTTCCCGGGGCGCGTTCCGGCCACGACGTCCTTCGAATTCAGGGTGCACCTGCTGCTGGTGGTCCTTGCCTACGGCGTGCTCGCCGCGGCGATGCTGTACGCGTTTCTCATGGCGGTCATGGAGCACCTGCTTCACCGCACACGCAAGCAGGGAACCGCGCCGGGAACCGCTCAGGGAACCGCTCAGGCCCCGGGCGCGTTGCTGGCGGGGCCGTTCGCCAATCTGCCGCCCCTGCTGGCCCTGGAACGGCGCCTGTTCATGCTGATCGCCATCGGTTTCGCCCTGCTCACGCTTACGCTGGCGACCGGCATGAGCCTTTCCGACTCGCTCTTCGGACGCGCATTGCGCTTCAACCATGAAACGCTGTTCGCCATCGTTTCCTGGCTCGTGTTCGCTGTCCTGCTTTGCGGCAGGTACCTCTACGGTTGGCGCGGGCGCGTCGCCACGCGCTGGGTCCTGACCGGATTCGTCCTGGTGGTGCTGGCCGGCATCGGCAGCCGCTTCGTGCTCGAAGTCGTCCTCGGTCGGACCTAGGCTGGAGTAGCCATGGAACTCATGATCCTCATTTGCCTGATCCTGCTGAACGGCATGTTCGCGATGTCCGAGGTCGCCCTGCTGATGGCGCGCAAGCCGCGGCTCTCCGCGCTCGCCGCGCATGGCGACCGGCTCGCCGGCGCGGCGCTAAAGCTCGCGGAACAGCCGACGCGTTTCCTCTCCACGATCCAGATCGGCATCACGTCGATCGGGCTGTTGAACGGCATCGTAGGGGAGGCGATCTTTGCCGCGCCGCTCGCGCTCTGGTTGCAGTCCCAGGGGATGGAACCCAAGGCTAGCGGGATCCTCGCCACCGTCGGAGTAGTGATCGTAATCACCTATTTCTCGATCATCGTGGGCGAACTGGTTCCCAAGCGCCTCGGACAGCACAACGCGGAGGCGATCGCCCGGCTCGTCGCCTGGCCCATGCGCATGCTGGCGCGCATCTCCGCGCCCTTCGTGCACCTGCTGTCGGCATCGACCGAAGCCCTGCTGAAGCCATTGCTCAAGTTGCTGCGCATCCGGCCGCAGGAGGACGGCGCGCAACCGCTTACGCCCGAAGAGATCCGGACCATCGTGCTCGAGTCCTCGCACGTCCTGCCGAAAAAGCACGCCTCCATCCTGCTGAACCTGTTCGACCTTGGCGACCTGACGGTGCAGGACGTCATGCTGCCGCGCACCCGGATCGAATCGATCACGCTCGAGGCGCCGCCCGAGGACCTGAAACGGCAGATTTCGACCGCCTACCACATGCGGCTGCCGGTCTTTGCCGACCACGAGGGCGAGTTGCTCGGCGTGCTGCACCTGCGCAAAGCCCTGGGCCTGCTCGCGGCCGGCGCGCTCGAGCGCCAGGCAATCGCGGAACTGGTCACCGAGCCCTACTTCGTCCCGGCTTCCACGCCGGTGCTCGCGCAATTGCAGTTCTTCCAGGAGCGCAAAGAACATATCGCGCTGGTGGTGGACGAGTATGGCGAACTGATGGGCCTGATCACGCTGGAGGACATCATCGAGGAGATCATCGGCAAGTTCACCACCTCGCTGCCCTCGGCCGCGCCCGCGCTTTCATGGGACGCGGACGGCGCGGCGACCGCGGACGGCGCCATGCAGGTGCGCGAGGTGAATCGCGCCCTCTCGCTCGACCTGCCGACCGATGGGCCAAAGACGCTGAATGGCCTGATCCTGGAGCAGCTGCAGGACATTCCCGAGGCCAACGTTTCGCTCAAGATCGCCGGCGTGCCGGTGGAGATCGTCAGCGCACAGGGCCGGGCGGTGAAGACCGTGCGCCTGTTCAGGCCGGCGGCGCCCAGGGCGGGCGATCCGGAGTAAGGTCCCGCATTAACGTGATTTTTCTCCTTGTTTGGCCAAGGCCTTGACTCGGCGCTAGAATCGGGCTTGTCCCCGACATCGGGGAGGGAGCAGGACATGGCGACTGCAGCTGCGAAGGGCGGACCAAAAGAGTTCACCTTCATCTGGGAAGGCAAGGACAAGGGCAGCAAGACCGTGCGCGGCGAAATGCGCGCCGCGGGCGAGAACATGGTCCAGGCCGCGCTGCGGCGCCAGGGCATCACGGTCTCCAGCATCAAGAAGCAGAAGCTGGGCGGCGGCGGCAGCGTGTCCCAAAAGGACGTCGCCCTCTTCACGCGCCAGATGGCGACCATGATGAAGGCCGGCGTTCCGCTGCTGCAGGCCTTCGACATCGTCAGCAAGGGCGCGAGCAATCCCGCGGTTGCGCGGCTGCTGGTCGCGATCAAGACCGAGGTCGAGACGGGCGCTTCCCTCGCGCAGGCGTTCCGCAAGTACCCGCTGTATTTCGACGCTCTGTATTGCAACCTGGTAGCGGCCGGCGAGGCCGCCGGTATTCTCGAAGCGCTGCTCGACCGCCTCGCGATCTACAAGGAAAAGACCCTCGCCATCCAGTCGAAGATCAAGTCGGCGCTGTTCTACCCGGTGTCGATCATCGTCGTGGCGATCGTGATCACCGCGGTGATCATGATCTTCGTGATCCCGGCGTTCAAGAGCGTGTTCGCGAGCTTCGGCGCCGACCTGCCGACCCCCACGCTGATCATCATGAACATATCGGACTGGACCGTCTCCAACTGGTACATCGTGTTCCCGGCGATGGGCGGCTCGGTGTACGGCTTCCTCGAGGCTTGGAAGCGCTCGCTCGCGGTACAGATCTTCATGGACAAGCTCAGCCTCAAGATGCCGATCTTCGGTTCGCTGCTTAGGAAGGCCGCGATCGCGCGCTGGACGCGGACGCTCTCCACCATGTTCGCCGCCGGCGTGCCGCTGGTCGAGGCGCTCGACTCGGTGGGCGGCGCCTCGGGCAATTACGTCTACCTGCAGGCGACGCTCAAGATCAAGGCCGAAGTTTCGACCGGCACCTCGCTCACCGTCGCGATGCAGAACGCGAACGTGTTTCCCGCCATGGTGCTGCAGATGTGCATGATCGGCGAGGAAACCGGCGCGCTCGATGCGATGCTAAGCAAGGTCGCGGACTTCTTCGAGGCCGAGGTGGATGACGCGGTCGAGGCCCTGGCCTCGCTCATGGAGCCGATCATCATGGTGGTGCTCGGCACGCTGATCGGCGGCATGGTGGTGGCGATGTACCTGCCGATCTTCAAGCTGGGCGGCGCGGTCTAGGCCGGCGCAGTAGTCCTGTCCATGTCGGAACTGGGCTGGTTCACGCAGCCCGCCGTGTTTCCCTGGGTCGCCCTCGCGGTCGGGCTTTGCGTCGGTTCATTTCTGAACGTCGTAATCCATCGGCTGCCGAAGATGATGGAGCGCGCGTGGCGTGCGGACTGCGCCGAGATCATGGGCGCAGCGCCGGGCACCTCCGGCCCGGAAGCGCAGCAGGAGGAACCCTACAACCTGTTCGTGCCGCGTTCCCGCTGCCCGGGCTGCGGCCGCGGCATCCGCGTCATCGAGAACGTGCCGATCGCGAGCTGGCTTGCGCTGCGCGGCAAGTGCGCCGGCTGCGGCGGCGGCATCAGTATTCGCTACCCGGCGGTTGAGCTTCTGGCCGGCCTGGGCGCCGCCTGGTCGGCGCTGCATTTCGGCTTCGGCCTCGCGGCGCTCGGCGGCGCGCTCTTCATCTGGTCCACAATCGCGCTCGCCTTCATCGACCATGCCACCGGCTACCTGCCGGACGACATCACGCTGCCCCTGTTGTGGGCGGGACTTTTGCTGAACGCGAGCGGCACCTTCGTGCCGCTGTTCGATGCCGTGACCGGCGCCGCCGCCGGCTACCTGGCGCTGTGGAGCGTATTCTGGGCCTACAAGCTCGTGCGCGGCGTCGACGGCATGGGATACGGCGATTTCAAGATGACGGCGGCGGTGGGGGCGTTCCTCGGCTGGAAAATGCTGCCGCTGGTAATCCTCATGTCCTCGGTGGTCGGACTGCTGTTCGGGCTCGCGCAGATGCTCGCCGCGCGGGGCAAGTGGGACGCGGGGTTCAAGTTCCATTTCGGCCCGTACATTGCGATCGCGGGCATCAGCGCGATGTTCTGGGGCCCGGCACTCCTGGCGCTGTTTCCTTTCCTAAAGCCCTTGTGATGGCGCTTGTCGTCGGCCTGACCGGCGGCATCGGCAGCGACAAGAGCGCGGCAGCCGACGCGTTCGAAAAGCTGGGAGCGACCGTGGTGGACACCGACGCCATCTCCCACGAGCTCACGGGCCCGGGCGGCGCCGCGATCGCCGAAATAAGGCGCCAGTTCGGCAGCGCGTTCATCGACGCCAGCGGCGCGATGGACCGCAAGCGCATGCGCGACCTGGTGTTCTCCGACCCTGAGGAAAAGCAGCGGCTGGAAGCGCTGCTGCACCCGATGATCCGCGCCGAATCGGCCCGGCGCATCGCGGCGGCGAAGGGGCCCTATGCGGTGCACGTGGTGCCATTGCTGATCGAATCGCCGGACCATCGGGCACGGGTCGGGCGCGTGCTCGTGGTGGACTGCCCGGAGGACCTGCAGATAAGCCGGGTGCGGCAGCGCAGCGGGCTGCCGGAGGAGGAGATACGCCGCATCATCGCCACCCAGATACAGAGAGATAAAAGGCTGGCTTCAGCGGACGACGTAATCGACAATTCAGGTCCGATTTCCGCAATGCAGCAACAGGTCCATAAACTGCACGAAACCTACCTGAAGCTGGCCGCATCCTAGAACTGAATTTGTGTTGCGCGGCTAAATCACTCAGAATTCTGGCATTTTCGCCCTTCGGCGAGGCTTCGTCTGGCCGTCATTACGTACGAGTATCCGCTCAACGAGCGCATCCGGACCCTGCTGCGCTTGGAGGATCTGTTCGAGCGCTCGCGCCATTTCATCGCGCGCACCGACCCGCTCGACCACCACGTCGCGCTGCTGACGCTGTTCGAGATACTCGAAGTTGCCGGCCGCGCGGACCTAAAGTCGGACCTGCTGCAGGAACTCGAGCGCCAGAAGCAGGTGCTGCTGTCGTTCCGCAACAACCCCGATATCTCCGAGGAGGCGCTCACGGGCGTGCTGCGCGACATCGAGCAGGCTTCCGCGGCGCTGTTTTCCATGACCGGCAGGATCGGCCAGTACCTGCGCGAAAATGATTGGCTGATGTCGATCCGGCAGCGCACCGGCATTCCCGGCGGCGCCTGCGAGTTCGACCTGCCTTCGTACCACTACTGGCTGCACCGCCCGGCCGAGGAGCGGATCGGCCAGCTCGCCGCCTGGACCAGTCCCCTGTATCCGCTGCGCGATGGCACCGCGATCATCCTGCGCATCCTGCGAGAGTCGGGCAAGGCACAGAGCCTCGCCGCGCCGCTGGGCACCTTCCAGCAGATGCTGGGAGGCAAGACTGCCCAGATGCTGCGTGTGCGCCTGGAACCCGGCTTGCCCTGCGTTCCCGAGATCAGCGCCAACAAGTACGTCCTCAACATCCGCTTCCTCGCGCAGAACGGCGAGGAAACGCGCGCCAAGACCGCCGACTGGGATGTCGGCTTCGAGCTGACCTTCTGCAATTTGTGAAGACGGTCCCGTGCCCGCGCTGCGGCGCGCAGGCGCCGTACGCCCCCGAGAATCCCTGGCGCCCGTTCTGCAGCGAGCGCTGCAAGGTCATCGACCTGGGCGCCTGGGCGAACGAGGAGTACCGCGTTCCGGTGCCGCCCGAAGCGCCGCCAGATTCCGAGCCGGAAGCGACCTAGCTCAGCCCCAGCTGCCGCGAATCATCGCCAGCCCGTGCGCGCCGGCGCGCCGGGCGTCGTCCATGTCCTTCGGGCGCAAGCCGCCAATCGCGTAGACCGGTATCGAGGCGCCTTCGGCGATGTGCCGGAAGCGGTCCCAGCCCAGCGCCGGAGCGCCGGGGTGTGACAGAGTTGCCTTGACCGGACCGAGCACGGCGAAGTCCAGGCCGATCGCCATGGCATGGCCGAGTTCCTCCACGGAGTGACAGGACGCCGCCATGAGGGTGCAATTCGGCCCGCCGTCCGGCCGGGCGCGGAGCGTCATCAGCTTGGCCGTGCTGAAGTGGATCCCGTCGGCCGCCGGGCCCCCGTTGACCAGCACTTTCGCGCCGTACTGCCGGGCCATGGCAGTGACCACGAAGATCAGGCGCGAGCGCTCCCAATTGTCCTTGTCCCGCACCTGTACCAGGCGCAGGCCCTCCTTCATCCGCGCCTCGACACGAGCGAGTTGCTCTGCCGCGCCCAGAGTTTGCGCATCGGTGATCGCGTATTCGAGCGGCAACGCGAGCGAAGCGAGCACCGGGCCGTTGGCGGGCAGCATCGGCTCGACAATCGGCGCATCCGGCCGCTGCCAGACAAATGCCTGTCCTTCTCTCGACTTCGGCTCACCGGACCATTCGACGACGCGAAAGAAATGGAGCATCACCGTTGCGTGCTCGTAGATGTGCACACGGGTGATCCAGGGATAGGCGCGCCGGACGTCGATGCCCAGTTCCTCGTGCAGCTCGCGCGCAAGCGCAAGCTCGTTGGGCTCACCCTCTTCCACTTTCCCGCCGGGGAATTCCCACCAGCCGGCGTAGACCTTGCCTGCGGGCCGCTGCGCCAGAAGGAAGCTGCCATCGGGGCGTTCGATGACCGCTGCGACGACCTGGACCGCCACCTACTTCTTCTTGGCGTGCTTGGCGGCCCCGGAGCCGCCTACGTGGCGACCCGACCAATCTCGCGCGAACTGGTAGGCAACGCGCCCGCTGCGCGAGCCCCGCTGAAGAGACCACTGCAACGCCTCTTCCCTTGATTGTTCTATTTCTTTTTTTCCACAGGAAAAATTTGCAAGCCAATGGGCGACGATTTCGAGATACTCGTCCTGGTCGAAGGGGTAGAACGACACCCACAGGCCGAAGCGTTCGGAGAGCGAGATCTTCTCCTCCACGCCCTCGCCGGGATGGATCTCGTCGCCGACGTACTTGGTCTCGAGGTTGTCCTGCATGTATTCCGGCATCAGGTGGCGCCGGTTGGAGGTGGCGTAGATCAGCAGGTTCTCCGACGTCGTCGAGATGGAGCCGTCCAGCGCGACCTTCAGCGCGATGTAGCCTTCCTCCGAGCCGTGGAAGGTGAGGTCGTCGCAGAACAGCAGGAAGCGCTCCGGGCGCTCCGCGACGATGTCCACGATCGTCGGCAGGTCGGCCAGGTCGCTTTTCTCGACCTCGATGAGCCGCATGCCCTTCGGCGAGTACTTGTTCAGCAACCCCTTCACGATCGAGCTCTTGCCCGTGCCGCGCGCGCCGGTGAGCAGCACGTTGTTCGCCGGCTTGCCCTCCATGAACTGGCGCGTGTTCTGCTCCACCCTGGCGATCTGCGGGGCGATGCCCCGCAGGTCCGAGAGCTTCATGCGATGCACATGGCGCACCGGTTGCAGCCATCCGCCGCGCGGACCCTTGCGCCAGCGGAATGCGATGCTCGCCTTCCAGTCCGTCGGCGGGGGCGGAGGCGGGAGCAGCTGCTCCAAGCGCTCGAGAATTGTTTCCAGTTCCTTGCTCACGAACGGTACTCCGCGTTGATTTTCACGTAGTCATAGGAAAAGTCGCAGGTCCACACAGTGGCTGAACTCCTGCCTCTATTCAGCACGACACGAACAGTGAATTCCGGCTTCCTCATTGCAGCGAGGGCATCGGACTCGACGTAGGAAGGATTTCGACTTCCTGATTTAACTACACAAACATCATCAAGAAAAAGATCGATCCTGTCGGTATCAAGGTCCTTGATCCCGCCGTAGCCGATGGCGCACAGGATGCGCCCCAGGTTCGGGTCCGAGGCGAAAAACGCGGTCTTCACCAGCGGCGAATGCGCGATCGCGTACGCGATCTGCCGGCATTCCTTCTCGTTGCGGCCCTGCTCCACCGTCAGCGTGACGAACTTGGTGGCGCCTTCGCCGTCGCGGACGATGGCTTGGGCGAGCTGTTTGGCAACGAGGGTTATGGCTTGTTCCAGAACGGAAAGATCTTTCCTTGAAGAAACCGAAGAACCCTTCCCGGTCGCAATCAGCATGAACGAATCGTTGGTGGAGGTATCGCCATCCACCGTGATGCAATTGAACGACTGGTCCGCGACCGACTTCACCAGCTTTCTCAATACGACGGGAGAGACTTTTGCATCGGTCGCGACAAAGCCGAGCATGGTCGCCATGTCGGGGTGGATCATCCCCGAACCCTTGGAAATGCCCGTGACGATCGCTTCGCCAGCCGAAAGCTTCACTTTCATGGAGCAAGCCTTCGCGACGGTATCCGTCGTCATGATCGCCTCGGCCGCCGCAGCCCAGTTGTCCTCGCGCAGGTCGGCAATCGCGGCGGGCAGCGCGGCGGCAATGCGCTCCACGGGCAGCGGCTCCATGATCACCCCGGTGGAGAAAGGCAGGACCTGCCGCGGTTTGCAATTCAGGGTTTTTGAAAGTGAGGTGCACACCGCGAGCGCGCGCTTCAATCCATCCCTGCCGGTCCCGGCGTTCGCGTTCCCGGTATTCACCACCAGCACGCGCACCTGGGCGCCGAGATGCTTCTTCGCCAGCAGAACGGGCGCGGCGCAGAAGCGGTTCTTCGTGAATACGCCCGCCACGGCGGAACCCGCCGCAAGGCGCATCACCAGCAGGTCCCTGCGGCCTGGCTTCTTGATGCCCGCCATGGCGACGCCCAGCTCGACGCCGGGGACGGGGTGGAGCGACTTCGGGTCGGGCGACGGCAGGTTGACGGCCATCCGCTTGCCTGCCTACGAAAGCTTTCCGTGGCAATGCTTGAACTTCTTGCCCGAACCGCAGGGACAGGGCTCGTTGCGCCCCACTTTGATGCTCTGGCGCACCTGGGGCTGCGCGGCGGGCTGCGCGGCAGCCTGTCCCGCGGCGTCCTCCGCCACCGTGCCGCCTAGCGCGTCTTCGTAGTCGGCGTGCTGCAGCCGCACGTTCTCCACGTGCGGCTTGTCGTCGACCTGGGGCACTTCCTCCGCGGCGCGGATTTCGACGTTGTTCAGCGTCTTGATCACTTCCAGCTTGACCGCCTCAAGCATGGCGCCGAACAGCTCGAAGGCCTCTCGCTTGTACTCCTGCTTCGGATTCTTCTGCGCGTAGCCGCGCAGGTGGATGCCCTGGCGCAAATGGTCCAGGGCCGCTAGGTGCTCGCGGTAGTGCGCATCCAGGATCTGCAGGGTCACGTAGCGCTCGTACTGGCGGAATGACGCCAGGGCGGCCTCGGGAATCCTGGTCCGGTAATGCTCGTCCGCCTTTTCGATGATGCGCGCGAGCAGGGTTTCGTCCTGCAGCTCGGGTTCCTTTTCGAGCCAGGCCTTGAGCGGCAGCTGCAGCCGCAGCTCGGCATTCAGCGCGTTCTCAAGGCCGCCGATGTCCCACTGCTCCTCGACGCTTTCCGGAGGCACGAACTGGCGGAACAGGTCCGTGACCACGCCGGCGCGCAGGTCAGTGATGCGCGGCGAGACGTCGTCGGACTCGAGCAGCTCGTTGCGCAGCGCGTAGATGGTCTTGCGCTGGTCGTTGGCCACGTCGTCGTACTCGAGCAGCTGCTTGCGAATGTCGAAGTTGCGCGCCTCGACCTTGCGCTGCGCGCTCTCGATCGAACGCGTCACCATGCTGTGCTCGATCGCCTCGCCCTCGGGCATCTTGAGCATCACCATGATGCGGTTGATGCGGTCGCCGGCGAAGATCCTGAGCAGCGGGTCCTCCAGCGCCATGAAGAAACGCGAGCTGCCCGGGTCGCCCTGCCGCCCGGAGCGGCCGCGCAGCTGGTTGTCCACCCGGCGCGATTCGTGGCGCTCGGTGCCGATGATGTGCAGGCCGCCGGCGGCGATCACCTGGTCGTGCAGCGCCTGCCACTCGCCGCGCAGCTTCTCGACGCGCGCCTTCTTCTCCGCCTCGGCCACGCCTTCGGTCGCCTCGACCATCTCGGCCTGCCGCTCGACGTTGCCGCCGAGCACGATGTCGGTGCCGCGGCCGGCCATGTTGGTGGCGATGGTGACCATCTTCGGCCGCCCGGCCTGCGCCACGATCTCGGCTTCGCGCGCGTGCTGCTTGGCGTTCAGCACCTGGTGCGGCAGCTTCTCCTTCTCCAGCATCGCCGACAGCAGCTCGGAATTCTCGATCGAGGTGGTGCCCACCAGCACCGGCTGGCTCGCCTCGTAGCAGGCGCGGATCTCGTCGATGATCGCCTTGTTCTTTTCCTGGATGGTGCGGTAGACCAGGTCGAGCCGGTCCTCGCGGATCATGTCGTTGTGCGTGGGCACGACCACCGTCTCCAGGCCGTAGATTTCCTGGAATTCGTAGGCCTCGGTATCGGCGGTGCCGGTCATGCCGGCAAGCTTGCCGTACATGCGGAAGTAGTTCTGGAAGGTGATCGAGGCGAGCGTCTGGTTCTCGTTCTGGATCGCGACCTTTTCCTTCGCCTCGACAGCCTGGTGCAGCCCGTCGGACCAGCGCCGGCCGGTCATCAGGCGCCCGGTGAACTCGTCTACGATCACCACTTCGCCGTCCTGCACCACGTAGTGCTGGTCGCGGTGGTAGAGGTGATGCGCGCGCAAGGCCGCATACAACTGGTGCACCAGGTTGATATAGGCCGGCTCGTACAGGCTGGCCCCTTCGGGCAGCAGGCCGACCCGCGCGAGGATTTCCTCGGCCCTCTGGTGGCCCGCCTCCGAAAGCAGCACCTGGTGATTCTTCTCGTCGACCCAGAAATCGCCCGGCGGCTCGGGCTGGTCCTGCTTCTTCTCCTCTTTTTGCGGCGTGAGAAGAGGCGCCACGTCGTTCATGCGGTAATAGATTTCGGTGCGGTCCTCCGCCTGGCCGGAGATGATCAGCGGCGTGCGCGCCTCGTCGATCAGGATCGAGTCCACCTCGTCGACGATGCCGTAGGTGAGCTTGCGCTGGTAGCGCTCCTCCACCCGCATCGCCATGTTGTCGCGCAGGTAGTCGAAGCCGAATTCATTGTTGGTGCCGTAGGTGATGTCGGCCTGGTAGGCCTTGCGCTTTTCATCCGGCTCCATCTGCGGGATGTTGACGCCCACGGTAAGGCCGAGGAAGCCGAACAGCCGGCCCATCCACTCGGCATCGCGTTTCGCCAGGTAATCATTCACCGTGACGATATGCACGCCTTTGCCCGCGAGCGCATTCAGATACGCCGGCAGCGTTGCCACCAGCGTCTTGCCCTCGCCGGTGCGCATCTCCGCGATCTTGCCGTCGTGCAGCACCATGCCGCCGATCAGCTGGACGTCGAAATGGCGCATGCGCAGCACGCGCTTGCCGGTTTCCCGCACCACGGCGAAGGCCTCGGGCAGGAGCTGGTCGAGCGTTGCGCCTTCGGCGTAGCGCTTGCGGAACTCCGCCGTCTTGCCCTGCAGGGCGGCGTCGGACAGCCTGGAAACGTCCGCTTCGAGGGCGTTGACCAGCTTCATCACTCCCGAGTACTGCCTCAGCAGCCGTTCATTGCGGCTGCCAAAAATTCTCCGGGGGATGCTGAATAGAAAAACGAGAATCTTGCGGAAAATGTCCATGAATTCGGGGGTGCGGGTGGGCTGTGAAACCCGTGCCAAACCCCCGCGAAAACAGCGATTTTAACACGCCGGCGCAGGCCGGCCGTGCACCCGGCTACCGTGTTTTTGCTTTTGCCAGAGGCACTTGGGGATTGTTCGCGAGCAGGAACCGGCTCGGGTTCTGCGGCGCGCCGCGGAAGCGCACTTCGAAATGCAGATGCGGCCCGGTGGAGCGCCCGGTGTTGCCGCTGTCGCCGATGCGCCGGCCGCGCTGCAGCACGTCGCCCTCCTTGGCGAGGACCTTCGACAGGTGCGCATAGCGCGTCACCAGGTCGTTGCCATGGTCGATGTCGATCATGTTGCCGTACTGCGGATGGAAGCCGGCGAACTGCACCACGCCGCCGGCGGCCGCAACGACGGGCGTACCGATGTCGGTGATGAAATCGATGCCATCGTGCATCGCCTGCTGGCCGGAGAAGGGATCGATGCGATAGCCGAAACCGGAAGCATTGAAGGGCGCGCTCACCGGCATCATCGTCGGCATGGCCTTCTTCTTCACCGCCTGCTCGAACAACTGCGCCTCGAGCACGCCAAGCTGGTCGGTGCGGTTTTCCATCTGGCGCGACAGCAACCCCACCTGCTCGTTGAATTGCGTCAGCGTCAGGTTCTGCGGCGGCATGCTGGTGGACTGCGCGCCGCCCAGGCCGGGCGCCTCGGAGAAGCGGAACTCCCCGGGCTTCATGCCGGCCAGCGCCGAGAGCCGCTCGCCCAGCGCATCAAGGCGCGAGAGTTGCGCCTGCATTTCGCCGATCTTCACGGCCATCGCGTTCAGGTTCTGCTGCATGAACTCGCGCGAACGCTCGGTCTCGCCCTGCTGGGTCGCGAGCACTAGCCGCGTGACGAGCGGAATCTTCAGGTCCACCGCGAATCGCAGGCTCAACCAATACGTGATGCCGGTCAGGCAGACGAGGGCCGCCGCCGCGAGCGCGAATGTGACGAGCACGTGACGCAGCGACAGCGTCAAGGAACGCGCCTTTGCCAGCCGGCTGGAGATCAAGATAACCTGCACGTCGCCTCCACTGAAACCCTCTTCCCCGTGCAACCTTCCAAAGTCGGCAGACTGCTTGCGTCGGACGCCAGCCTGCAGCCGGTCGTCGAAAAAGCACGTCAGATCAACGCGCTCTCGAAGCTTTGTTTTGACTTTCTGCCACCCGGGCTGGCCCGTCTGGTACGAGCCGTCAACCTTAAGGACCGCCAGCTTGTGCTGCTGGCCGCATCGCCCGCTGCGGCCGCCAAGCTGAAACTGCTGTCCGAGGCCTTATTGACCTTTGTCCTGCAACAAGGGGCGCAGGTTAATTCAGTTTCCGTGAGGGTGCAACCCGCCGCGGGGCAAGAGAATGTAACCATCCCGCGGGCGCCCCGTCGCCTTTCCGGGACAGCGCTGGACGGCTTGCGGGCGCTGCATCAGCGGATGCCGGAATCGCCTGCACGAACGGCGCTTAAAAACCTTTTAGATCATCAACTTGTGCCAGAAAAGGCGCGCGCTGGAAAAGACTAGGCGAAGCCCTGGCGCAACAGCCCGGCAACCCCCGCCGGCACCTCGTCGGCACGCTCGAAAGTAACGACTTCGGCCGCGGCCGGATCGGCCAGCAGCTCGCGCAACAGGCGATTGTTCAGGGCATGGCCGGATTTGTGCGCGCTGAACGCGGCCAGCAGCGGCCGTCCCAGCAGGTACAGGTCGCCGATCGCGTCCAGAATTTTGTGCCGGATGAACTCATCGCCGTAGCGCAGGCCTTCGGCGTTTAGGACGCGGTGCTCGTCCAGCACCACCGCGTTCTCCAGGCCCCCGCCCAGCGCCAAACTGGATTCGCGCAGGTCTTCCAGGTCCTGCATGAAGCCGTAGGTCCGGGCGCGCGCGACTTCCTTCAGGTAGGACGTGGTCGCGAAATCGACCGTCAGCGATGTGTTCGATTTCTCGATCACGGGGTGGTCATAGACGATGGAAAACGACAGCTTGTAGCCCTCGTAGGGCTCGAGCACCGCCCACTTGTCGCCGTCCTTCACCTCGATGCGTTTCTTCACTCGCAGGAAGCGCTTGGGCGCACCCTGTTCTTCTATTCCCGACTGCTGGATCAGCAGGACGAAGGGCGCGGCACTGCCGTCCATGATCGGCACCTCGGGTCCATCGAGGTCCACATGGACGTTGTCCACGCCAAGCCCGGCCAACGCCGACATCAGGTGCTCGATCGTGTAGATCTTGGTGTCGCCCTGCACCAGGCAGGAGCAGAGCCGCGTTTCGCCCACCAGTTCGCCGCGCGCCGGAATCTCGGGCGCAGAAGGAAGGTCCAAGCGGTGGAACACGACGCCGGTGTCCGGTTGCGCCGGACGCAGCGTGATCTTGACCTTCTGACCGGTATGCAGGCCGACGCCGGTGGCGTGGACCAGCGTCTTCAGGGTTCTTTGGCGCAGCATGGGAAGGCGATTCTATCAAGCACGGCAGGAAAAACGGCCGGCACCCCCCCGGCAAGGGTGGGGGCGCCGGCCGCGATTGCGCTGCCCGGCTCTTGCTAGTCCGCCTGTTTCCTGAGGAAGGCGGGTATGTCGTACTTCTCGACGCCGCTGTTGGTGAGCGCCTCGACCTGCGCGGCGCGATCGCGCTTGCGGAACACCGCCGGCGTATCGGACATGGCGTTGTAGTCGGGCGCGGAACCGTTCATGCCCGCCATGGCCGAGTTCGAGTACGCGGGCTGGTTGTCGGTCCCGGTCTTCTGGGTGACGACCAGCTGCGGCTTCTGCTGGCGCACGCCGAGCGGCTGGCCAAGGCCGGTGGCGACGACCGTGACCCGCAACTCTTCGCCCAGCGCATCGTCATAGACGCCGCCGTAGATGATGGTCGCGTCCTCGGCGGCGAAGGCGCGGATGGTGTTCATCACCTCCTTGGTCTCGCGCAGCTTTAGGCTGTTGCGCGAAGCCGTGATGTTCACCAGCACGCCGCGCGCGCCGGCCAGGTTCACGCCCTCGAGCAGCGGGCAGGCGATCGCCTGTTCCGCGGCGATACGCGCCCGGTCGACGCCGCTCGCCACCGCCGAGCCCATCATCGCCATGCCCTGCTCGGTCATCACCGTGCGCACGTCCTGGAAATCGACGTTCACGAGGCCCGGCTGGTTGATGATTTCGGCGATTCCCGCGACGGCGTTGTTCAGCACGTCGTCGGCGGCCTCGAACGCGTCTTCCTGCGTCACGTCGTCGCCGAGCACTTCTTCCAGCTTGTCGTTCAGGATCACGATCAGCGAGTCGACGTGCGGCACCAGCTCCTCGATGCCCTGTTCGGCGATCTTCATGCGCTTGGAGCCTTCCCAGGTGAAGGGCTTGGTGACCACCGCCACGGTGAGGATGCCGAGCGAGCGTGCCACCTCGGCGATCACCGGGCCTGCGCCCGTGCCAGTGCCCCCGCCCATGCCCGCTGTGATGAACACCATGTGCGAGCCGGCGAGCGTTTCCTCGATGCGTTCGCGGTCCGCGAGCGCAACGGTTCGCGCCTCTTCAGGCTTCGCTCCCGCGCCCAGCCCGCTGGTGCCGAGCTGGATCTGGTTGCGTGCCTTGCTGCGGGCGAGCACCTGCGCGTCGGTGTTGACCGCGTAGAACTCGACGCCTTCCACGCCCTGTTCGATCATGTGATCGACGGCGTTGCCGCCTGCGCCGCCGACACCGATCACCTTGATCACAGGTCCTACTGCCTGCTCATTCACGATTTCGAACATTTTTTTCTCCTTGCCGGTTGGACCACCATCAAAAATTCCTCTGAAACCAGTCGCGCATCCGTCCGAACACCGCCTTGACGGATCCGCCTTGTTTTGCAACGCGCCCCTGCTGCAATTGGGAAGCACCCTCGAGCAGCAGGCCCATGGCGGTGGCGTAGCGCGGGCTGCGCACCACCTCGGCCAGGCCGCCGCTGTAGCGCGGCACGCCTACGCGCACCGGCATGTGGAAGATCTCTTCGCCGAGTTCCACCATGCCCTGCATCATCGAACTGCCCCCGGTGAGCACGATTCCCGAGGAAAGCAGCTCTTCGTAGCCCGACTCGCGCAGCACCTGCTGCACCAGCGAGAACAGTTCCTCGGCGCGCGGTTCGATCACTTCGGCGAGCGTCTGGCGCGACATGACGCGCGGCGGGCGGTCGCCGATGCCGGGCACCTCGATCATTTCGTTCGGATCGGCGAGCTGGCGCAGCGCCACGCCATGCCGCATCTTGATCGTCTCGGCCTCGGCGGTCGGCGTGCGCAGCGCCATCGCGATATCGTTGGTGATCTGGTCTCCCGCGATCGGAATCACCGCGGTATGCCGGATCGCGCCGTGGGTGAAGATCGCGAGATCGGTGGTGCCGCCGCCGATGTCCACCAGGCAGACGCCGAGGTCGCGTTCGTCGTCCGAGAGCACGGCGCGCGCCGAGGCGAGCGGCTGCAGGATCAGGTCGTTCACGTCCAGCCCGCAGCGGCGCACGCACTTGACGATGTTCTGCGCCGCCGATACCGCGCCGGTGACGATGTGCACCTTCACTTCCAGGCGCACGCCGGACATGCCCACCGGCTCGCGCACGTCTTCCTGCCCGTCGATGATGAACTCCTGGCGCAGGACGTGCAGGATCTGCTGGTCGGTGGGGATGTTCACCGCCTTCGCCGTTTCGACCGCGCGCTCCACGTCCATGGCGCTTACCTCGCGGTCCTTCACCGCCACCATGCCGGTGGAGTTGAAGCTGCGGATATGGCTGCCGGCGATGCCGGTGAAGGCCGACGCGATCTTGCAGCCGGCCATCAATTCGGCTTCCTCGAGCGCGCGCTGGATGCCCGAGACCGTGGATTCGATGTTCACCACCACGCCCTTTTTCAGGCCGCGCGACTCGTGGTTGCCCATGCCGAGCACCGAGAGCACGCCATCGGGCCCGATCTCGGCCACCAGCGCCGTCACCTTGGAGGTGCCGATGTCGAGGCCGACGACGAGGTTGCGGTCTTCCTTGGCCATGCCTCAGCCTTTCCATCCGGCGACGCGCAACGCGAAACCATTCGGATAGCGCAGATCGACATGGCGCGGGGCCTCGGCGCCCGTTCCCGCGGCGCGCAACGGCAGGCGGCCGAGCGAATCCGGGTAGGCGGCCACAAAGCGCTCCAGCCGCTGCTCTACCGGCTCGGCCCCGTCGCGCCCAAGTTCGAGATTTAGCCCGCCGGATACCCGCAACTGCCACGCATAGCGCGCAGTCAGAACCACGCGATCGGGGTGCTCGCCAAGCGGTGCAAGCGCTCCGGCAAAGCGGCGGTAGCGCCGTGCAAGCTCGGCTTCACTGCCCGCGGGGCCGGCGAACAGCGGGAGCTTCAACGCGGCAACTTCCTCCAGGGGAGCCGAGAACGGCTCGCCAAAGGTATTCACCAGGCCGCCCCCACCCCAGCGCGCGAAGGCGACGTGCTCTTCGATCCTCAGCTCTAGCCGGTCGGGCCAGACGCGCCGCAGGTCCACGCGCCGCACCCAGGTCACCTGTTCCAGGCGGGCGCGCAGCGCGGCGAGATCGGTCGCGAAGAAATTGCCGCCCGCGCCGTCCGCCGCGCTTTCGATCTCGCTGGCGTCGGCGTTCCTGAGCTCGCCCCGCACCACGATCTCCTTTAGCGGAAACAGCGGCGAGCGCAGCAGCATCTGCAAGCCGGCGTAGGCGAAGATCAGCGCCGCCAGCGCGATCAGCGCGTTGGCCGTGTTGTTTAGCAGCCGGGGGTTATCCCACATGGGATCCCTCCAGGATCTTCACACAGAGGTCTTCATAGCCTATTCCCATGGCCTTGGCCGCCATCGGCACAAGGCTGTGGCCGGTCATTCCCGGCGAGGTGTTCACTTCGAGCAGCCAAGGATCACCCTTGGCGTCGAGCATCAGGTCGACGCGTCCCCAGCCGGTGCAGCCGGCCAGCCTGAACGCCTTCAGGGCAAGCGCCTTCAGCGCTTCTTCCTTCTGCGCGGGCAGGCCGCAGGGGCACAGGTACTTCGTGTCGTCGGTGAAATACTTGTTCTGGTAGTCGTAGTTGCCCTGCGGCGCCTCGATGCGGATGAGCGGCAGCGCCGCATCGGCGACGATGCTCGCGGTGTATTCAGGGCCTTCGATGAACTGCTCCGCCAGGGCAATGTCGTGATATTTCTTCGCCGCGAGCTCGTAAGCCGCGGGCAGCTGCGCCGCCGCTGTCACCTTCGTCAGGCCGAGCGTCGAGCCCTCGTTGGCGGGCTTCACGATCAAAGGCAAGCCGAGTTCGCGCGCGACTTCGTTCCAGTCGTCGCCGGCGGAGAGGATGCGGTAGCGCGGCGTGGGCAGGCCGCTCGAAAGCCAGATCATCTTGCAGCGCCACTTGTCCATGCTTATGGCCGAGCCCATGACGCCGCTGCCGGTGTACGGAATGCCCAGCACTTCGAGCGCGCCCTGCAGGGTGCCGTCCTCGCCGCCGCGCCCGTGCAGCGCGATGAAGCAGCGCGCGTAGCCTTCGCGCTTCAGCTCGAACAGGTCGCGTTGCGACGGATCGAAGGCATGCGCGTCGACACCCTTGGAGCGCAGCGCCTTAAGCACGCCGTTGCCGCTAAGGAGGGAGATTTCCCGCTCCGCGGACTTGCCGCCCAGCAGCACGGCGACCTTGCCGAAGCCCGCGGCGGCGCTCATTTCGCCTCCCCGACGATGCGCACTTCGGGAACCAGGCGGACATGCGTCTTTTCCTCGACCACTTCCTGCACGTGCAGGATGAGCGCCTCGATGTCGGCGGCGCTTCCCGCGCCGCCCGGATTGACGATGAAGTTGGCGTGCTTCTCCGAGACGCGCGCGCCGCCGATCTGGTGCTTGCGCAGGCCGGAAAACTGGATCAGCTTGGCGGCCGTTTTTCCTTCCGGCGGATTGCGGAACACGCTGCCCGCGTTCGGCAGCTGCAGCGGCTGCGTCGCGCGGCGCTTGGTGAGCAGCGCCTGCATGATGGCGCGCGATTCGTCCCGGTGGCCCTCGGGCAGGCGGAAATGCGCCGAGGCGAACCATTCGTCGCCGTCGCTGCTGGCGTCGGTCTTAAGCTCGCAGCGGCGGTAGCCGAATTCGAACTCGGTGGCGGCACGGCGGCGCAGCTGGCCGCGCCGGTTGATCGTCACCACGCGCTCGACGATGTCCCAGGTCTCGCCGCCGTAGCAGCCCGCGTTGCCCGCGAGCGCACCGCCGACCGTGCCCGGTATTCCGGTGAACCATTCCGCGCTGCCGAGGTTGTTGTCGGCGGCGAAGCGCGCGACCCGCGGGCAGGCGACGCCCGCCTCGGCGTACAGCAGCCCGTCTTCCATGCGCGGGCGCTTGCTGGCGGCGAAGGTCAGGATCACGGTGCCGCGCCAGCCGCCTTCGCGCACCAGCAGGTTGGAACCCAGCCCCACGAACAGGACCGGTTCCTCCTCGGGCAACTGGCCGAGGAACATGGACAGGTCTTCCAGGTCCGCCGGCGCGAAAAACCGGTCCGCCGGGCCGCCCGCTTTCCAGCTCACGTGCCGCGACATCGGCTCGTCGCGCCGCAGCTCGCCGCGCAGGCCCTGGAACGGGATGGTTTCCGCACTCACGAGAGCTGTCCCGCCACGTTTCCAATCGACCCCGCGCCCATGACAAGCACGACATCGCCGTCGCGCGCCACGCTGCGTATGCCTTCGCCAACGCGGCCGATTTCCTCGACGAACAGCGGGTCGAGCTTGCCCGCGGCGCGCACGGCGCGCGCCAGGCTCTGGCCATCCGCGGCCGCGATCACCGGTTCGCCTGCCGCATAGACGTCGGCGAGGACCAGCGCGTCGGCGGTGGAGAGCACCTTCACGAATTCGTCGAACAGGTCCCGCGTCCGGCTGTAGCGATGCGGCTGGAACGCGAGCACCAGCCGGCGGCCGGGAAACGCGCCGCGCGCCGCCGCGATCGTGGCCGCCATTTCCGCTGGGTGATGGCCGTAGTCGTCCACCAGCGTGAAGCGCCCGCCGCCTGGCTTGGCCGTGTCCAGCGCGATGTCGCCAAAGCGCTGGAAACGCCGTCCGACGCCCTTGAATTCGGCGAGCGCCTTCACGATCGAGCGTTCCGGAATCCCGATCTCCAGGCCGATTGC
>JANNXB010000041.1:0-2277 GCA_031409355.1 Betaproteobacteria bacterium
CGGCATCCAGCAGGCCCTTGACGCGCGTCACGCCGGTGGACAGTGCCGCGAGCAGCAGGACGCGGTTGGAGATGCTCTTCGAGCCCGGCAGCCGGACGGTGCCGGAGGCACGGCGGATCGGGGCCAGTTCGATGGCTTTCAATGGTACGCGCCGTTCAGCCACTTTTCGCGCGCCGCGCGCGCCTCGGCGAACAGTTTCTCGAGGGCCTGGGCGTCGCCCACCTCGAGCATGCGGCCTATGGTTTTCAGTTTTTCCTCGAACAGGTGCAATTCATGCAGAAGGCGGTCGCGATTCGCCACGCAGATGTCGCGCCACATCTCGGGATGGCTGGAGGCGATGCGCGTGAAATCACGGAAACCGCCCGCGGCGTAGCCGAACAGTTGCGCCGAATTCGGCCGCTTGCTGACATCGTCCACCAGCGCGAAGGCGAGCACGTGCGGCAGGTGGCTCACGGCCGCGAACACTTCGTCGTGCTCCTCCGGCGTCATGCGCGAAACGCGCGCCCCCGCGGCGGCCCAGAGCCCGGAGACGGCCGCGACATCCCGCTCGCTGTTCTCGGCGAGGGGCGCGATGACCACGCGGCGGTCGCGAAACAGGCCGGCCATGGCCGCTGCCGCGCCGCTGTGCTCGGCGCCCGCGATCGGATGCGCCGGGACGAACTGCGCGATCTTCGCGCCCAGCGCGGCACGCGCGACGGCCACCACGTCGCGCTTGGTGCTGCCGGCGTCGGTAACGAGCGCTCCGGGCTTGAGAACATCCTTTATTTCCTGAAGAATTTTTTCGAATTGCGCGACGGGAGTCGAAACCAGGACCAGGTCGGCATCCCGGGCGGCTGCCGCCGGGGATGCCGCGATCGAGTCGATGATGCCGCGCTCGAGCGCGAGCTTCATGTTGGCGGCGCCGCGCCCGACGCCCACCACGTGCCGGCAGAGCTTCTTTTCCTTCAATGCGAGGGAAAAGGAACCTCCGATCAGGCCGACACCGATGACCGCGATTCTTTCGAAGAACATTATTCCTTCAGGCTGGCGCCGAGCGCGGCGAGCAGGCGCTCGTTTTCCGGGGCCGTGCCGATCGTGATGCGCAGGTGCTCGGGCAGCTGGTAAACCCCGCCCACCGGACGCACGATCACGCCGCGCTTTAGCAGGCGCCGGAAGATTTCATTCGCCTTGCCGACACGCACGGTGATGAAATTTCCGTGCGAGGGTATCCATTCCAGGCCGAGCCGCGTGGCGCCCTCCTCCACCTGGCGCAGGCCGTTCAGGTTCTCGGCGAAGCTGCGCGCGACGAACTCCATGTCGTCCAATGCCGCGCTCGCCGCGGCGAGCGCGATGCTGTTCACGTTGAAAGGCTGGCGCACGCGGTTCATGATGTCCGCCACCGAAGGCTGCGCCAGCGCATAGCCGACGCGCAGCCCCGCCAGCCCGTAGGCCTTCGAAAAGGTGCGGGTCACGATCAGGTTGGGATGGCGCTTTAGCCATTTCACCGTTTCGCCCTTGAGCTCCGGCGACAGGTACTCGTTATAGGCCTCGTCGATCACGACGATGACGCGCTCAGGAACGCGCTTCAGGAAGGCTTCGATGGCTTCCGGCCGCAGCATGGTGCCGGTGGGATTGTTCGGGTTCGCGACCCACACGACGTAGGTCTCATCGTCTATCGCTGCCAGCATCGCTTCCAGGTCGTGGCCGTAGTTCTTTGCCGGCACCGCGATGCCGCGCGCGCCGCGCGCCTGGGTTGCCAGCGGGTAGACGGCGAAGCAGTGCTGCGCGTATACCGCGGAGCGTCCTGGTCCGAGGAACGCGAGCGCCACCAGCTCGAGCACGTCGTTCGAGCCGTTGCCGAGCACGATCGCGCCCATGTCCACGCCATAGCGGCGGCTGAGGGCCGCCTTCAGCTCGTGTCCGTTGCCGTCCGGATAGCGCGCGATGTCGCCCAGCGCGGCTTCGATGGCGGCGCGGGTGCGCGGGCCGATGCCCCACGGGTTCTCGTTCGACGCAAGCTTGACGATGCTCTCCTCCTTTAGCCCCAGCTCGCGCGCCAGTTCCGAGATCGGCTTGCCGGGCTGGTACGGCGCGATCGAGCGCACGTACGAGGGAGAGAGTTCACAGGGATCCATCTGCATGGCGATGCCTCAGCTCGAAGCGACGGGGTAGGACCCGAGGATCTTGAAGAACGGCGCGCGCGCCTTGAGTTCGCCGATCGCGGCGGCGACCTTCGCATCCGCCTGGTGGCCCTCGACGTCGATGAAGAACACGTACTCCCAGCGCGCCGAGCGCGCC
>JANNXB010000042.1:0-10890 GCA_031409355.1 Betaproteobacteria bacterium
CTACGGCTATTACCTGCAGTATTTCGACCGCCAGGACCCCTGCCCGCTGTGCCTCGTACAGCGCGGCTTCTACTACGGCGTTCTCGTTGTCTTTGCCATCGCGACCGCGCATTTTCCCGGCAGGACCGGCAAGGCCATCTACTGCGGGCTCGGCGCCTTTCTCGCGCTCGGCGGTTTGGCCATCGCCGGCCGCCAGGTCTGGCTGCAGCACCTGCCCGCGAACCAGGTGCCCGCCTGCGGGCCCGACCTGTTCTTCATGATGGAGAACTTCCCCCTCTCGCGCACGCTGGAGAAGCTGTTCATGGGGTCGGGACAGTGCGCGGAAGTGACCTGGCGCTTCCTCGGTCTGTCCATCGCCGAGTGGTCGCTCGCCTGGTTCGCCGCCCTGGCGCTCTACGCGCTCTGGCTCGGCTTCAGGCGCGGAGCAAAAGGCTAGATTGGCGGATCAGGGCGGCAAGCCGCTTGCAGGCGCGATTTTCTTCGCAACCGTCGCGCTTGCGGTCCTGGGCGGTGCCTACGCGATGTGGCCGCCGGATTTCTTCAGCACCGCGTTCGCCGAAATGACGCCCGCGATCCTGCTGCGAGCCGCGGCTTCGGCGGGGCTGGCATTCATCGGCATCGAGTTCGTCTTTGCCCTTGCAATCGTCACGCAGGCGGACCACTGATGGCGCGCGCGATCGCGGCAATCACTTCGGGCTGCTCGCCGATGGGCGGCTCGACGGAGATTTCAAGATCCTTGTAGCGCCCGCGGATCTCCGCGACGAGCCTGGGAAGGTCTTCCTTCAGATGGCCGCCCGCGCCCAGGAACACCGGCACTACCCGCAGGCTGCGCACGCCTTCGCCATGGAGCGACGCGGCGCAAGCAGGCAGCGAGGGCTGCATCAGGTCCAGGAACGCGAGCACGATGCGCTCGCCTGGCAGCAACTCGCCGAGCTCGGTTACGAGCTGCTGGAACGGCCTCGCCCACTGCGGATCGCGCGCGCCGTGGGCGAAGAGGACGAGTGCTCGCTGGACTTTTCGTTGGGCCACGACGCGATTATGTTCGACGCGGCGACATCCCGATAGGCCTCGCCCATCAGTATCGCCACTGGCCCGTTGCCGCAGCGCTGCGCCAGCGCCGGAAGCTGCGCCAGCGTTCCCGAGAGCTTGCGCACGCCAGGCAGCGAAGCATGCTCGACGAGCGCCACGGGCGTTGCCGGCGATTTTCCGGCGGCCACCAGGGTGCGCGATATCTCCGCCGCTTCGCCGGCGCCCATGTAGATCACGACCGTATCCGCGGCAAGCGCCACCTTGAGCCAGTCGTTCGGCCGTTCCCCGGGGGCCGCCCTGGTCGTCAGGAACGCCACGGAACGCGACACGCCCCGCGCAGTCAATGAAACGCCCAGTTCGGCCGACGCAGCGAGGGCGGCAGTGACGCCAGAAACGATTTCCACCCGGATGCGACTTTTCTTCAGGTACGCGAGTTCTTCCTGCGCGCGGCCGAACAGCAGGGGGTCCCCGCCTTTCAGCCGCACCACCACCTTGTGCTTGCGCGCGGCGTCCACCAGGCGCTTGTTGATGAAGGCCTGGGCCGTCGAATGCCGGCCCGAACGCTTCCCGACTTCGATTCTCTCCGCCTTCGCGGCCAGGGCAAGGATCGCCGGCGGCACCAGCGCATCATGAAAAACGATGTCTGCCCGCTCGAGCAGCCCGGCGGCGCGCACAGTGAGAAGATCCGCTGCGCCCGGCCCGGCGCCGACAAGATAGACAATGCCCGTCATTCGATCATTCCCGCGGCCACGCTCAACCCCGGCGGCGAAACAGGGGCTCGGGCCGCGCGGCAGTGGCCTGGTAGCTGTCGCTGAAATCGCTGAACGCCGCCAACGCTTCCTGCGGGTCTTCGCCTTCGCGCAACTGGAAAGCATTGAAGCCGCACTGCTCCAGCGCGTGCAGGTGGTCGCGCGCCACTTCGCCGACCGCACGCAGTTCGCCCTTGTAGCCGTGGCGCTCGCGCAGCAAGCGGCCGATCGAGTAGCCACGCCCGTCGCTGAACTTGGGGAAGCTGACCGAGATCACTCCGGCCAGGCCCACCGCTCCGGCGACAAGGGCCGGATCGTCCGTGGGCTCCAGCACCAGGTCAGGCGGCGAGAGCTGCGCGACGATCTGCCGGTCTTTGATCAGGGTTGCCATAGACGCTGCTCTTGAAGGGTTCGATGCCGATGCGCTGCACCACGTCGACGAAGCGCTCGGCCTCGCTGTCGCGCCGCTGGAGGTAGGTTTCGATCAGCTGCTCGACGACGTCGGGAACGTCGGCGCGGGCGAACGACGGCCCGATGATCCTGCCGATGCGGCCCTCGCGAGCGCCGCCCTGACTTCCTCCGATGGTGATCTGGTACCACTCCTCGCCGTTCTTATCCACGCCGAGGATGCCGATGTGCCCGACGTGGTGGTGGCCGCAGGCGTTGATGCAGCCGGAGATATTCAAATCCAGCTCTCCAATGTCGTGCAAGTAGTCCAGGGAGTCGCGCCTTTCTTCTACACGGCGCTGGATCGCCTCTGCCACCGGGATCGATTTGGCGTTCGCCAGCGAGCAGAAATCGCCGCCGGGGCAGGCGATGATGTTGGTAAGCAGACCGATGTTCGGCGTGGCGAGTCCGAGTTCGCGCAGCGCCTGCCACAAGCCGGGCAGCTCGGCCTGGCGCACGTCGGCGAACACCAGGTTCTGCTCGTGCGTGACGCGCAGCTCGCCGAACGAGTAATGGTCCGCGAGCTCGGCGACGCGTTCCATCTGCGCCGAGGTCATGTCGCCCGGCGGCACACCGGTCTTCTTCAGCGACACGCTCACCGCCGCGTAGCCGGGCTGCTTGTGCGGGTGGACGTTGCGCTTCATCCAGGCCGCGAACGGCGTCTTCGCCTCCGGGTACTTCTCGTCCGCGAGCTTGTCGTACTTCGGCCGGCTGAAGCGCCCCTCGATGCGCTGCAGCTCCGCCCACGTGACGGTCGCCGGCCCGTCCTTTAGCTGCGCCCATTCCGCATTCACTTCCTCGCGGAACTTGTCTATGCCGCGCTCTTTCACCAGGATCTTGATGCGCGCCTTGTGGATGTTGTCGCGCCGTCCATGGCGGTTGTAGACGCGCAGGATCGCATCCAGGTAGGTCAGCAGGTGGCGCGAGGGCAGGAATTCATTGATCACGTGGCCGACAATCGGCGTGCGGCCCAGGCCGCCGCCGACGATGACGCGGAAGCCGACCTCGCCCGCCTCGCCCATGAGCGCATGCAGGCCGATGTCGTGCACGTAGGTGGCGGCGCGGTCGGCGAGGGCGCCGTTGACCGCGATCTTGAACTTGCGCGGCAGGTAGTTGAATTCCGGATGGAAGGTCGACCACTGCCGGATCAGCTCGCACCAGACGAAGGAATCGACGATCTCGTCCTTCGCCACGCCGGCAAAATGGTCGGTGGTGATATTGCGCACGCAGTTACCCGAGGTCTGGATCGCGTGCATCTGCACGGTGGCGAGTTCGGCCAGGATCTCCGGCACGTCTTCGATCTTCGGCCAGTTCAGCTGCAGGTTCTGGCGCGTGGAAAAATGACCGTAGCCGCGGTCGTACCTGTGGGCTATGTCCGCCAATTTTCTTAATTGTCTAGAACTTAAAAGGCCATAAGGAATGGCAATGCGCAGCATCGGCGCGTAGCGTTGCACGTAGAGGCCGTTCCTCAGCCGCAGCGCGCGGAAGTCGTCCTCGGACAGCTTGCCGGCAAGGAAGCGCCGGGTCTGGCCGCGGAACTGCGCCACGCGCTCGTCAACCAGCCGCTGGTCGATGCTGTCGTATCGGTACATGAAGAGCGATGCTACGGCCGCTCTTTATGCAGTCAAAATACCTTTATATTGTTTTTATATTCCTCTCAGGACTATTGTATCCGCACCTGCCGGGCGGCCAGGTCAGGCAGGCCGGCGCGACGACAGATTGACGAAATAGCTGGTCGGTTTGAGTTCGTCCTCGTTGTGCGCTAGCAGCCGCTGCCGGTGCAGGTCGGCGTCGGCAAGGAACAGGTCGCGCGCGATGCCCTGCGCGAGGCGCCGCGCGCCGGTTTCGAGACCGGGAATATCGCCCGCGAGCGCGCCGTGGCTCAGGGTCGCACCCCAGTTGAAGAGGTGCACGCGGCCGAGGCCTGCTGCCTTGCCTTGCAGCTGGAAGGCATCGCCCAAATAAGGAAAGCGCGCTTCCTCGGGAAATGCTTCGGCTTCGGCGGCGGACACGTGCGACCGCCATGTCTCGATCGAGTCACGAAACGAGACAATCTCCGGCCGGTCCGTCAGATTGACGTCGAAGCCAGTGCATACGATCACGGCATCAAAGCGATGTGACGTTTTTGTCGTTATTACTTCAATTTTTTCTTTTTGCTCTATATTTTTCCAACCTTCTGAAAACCGAATCGAAAATCCCTTGTGCCTTTCGCAGCGCAGGACGCTTTCGTAGGGCGGCGGCACCTGCTCGCTGAAGATGTAGGTGTAGAAATTCCAGCGGCGCGCGTCATCCAGCGCGGCGTAGCCGAGCTGGAAGCCGGGAAACGCAGTCCATTTCGACTTGTTCACCTGCGGCAGCATCGGCCGGCGCGCGAACATCACCACCTCGTTCGCCCCGGCCTCGAGCGCTTCGCCGGCATTGTCGAAAGCGGAGGAGCCCACGCCGAGGATGCCGACGCGCTTGCCGGCGAACCTGCTGAAATCGATGTCGTCCGCGGAATGGAATACGCCTGCGCCGCGCCGCGCGGGATTGAAGGTGGCGAATTCCGGCCAGCGCGGCGCACCGCTGCCTTCGCGGCCGAGGGCAAGTACGACTTTTCTGGCATACAGCGTGGACGTTCCAATCCTTGCTTCTATGAAATTCTCATGCAGGTTCAGGGAAGTGATTTCGACGTCGTTCTCGACCGGCAGCGCCGCCGCTTCGCGGACCCACAACAAGTAGGCGGCCCAATCCAGGCGCGGGATCTTGTGCAGCTTCTCCCAGGATGGCGTGCCGTACTTCGCTTCGTGCCAGGCGCGGTAGGTGAGCGAGGGCACGCCCAGGTCGGGCCCGGTGAGGTGCTTGGGCGAGCGCAGCGTCTCCATACGCGCGAACGTGGCCCACGGCCCTTCGCGACCACAGGGCGCGCGATCGACGCAGCGCAGGTTGCGCACGCCCTCGCGCAGCAGCGCGAAGGCGGCGGTCTGGCCGCACATCCCGCCGCCGACCACGAGCGCGTCCAGCATCGGCTTGCCGTCCGGTCCATTGGCGGGCGGCACCCAGTTCGCCGGCGGAAAATTCAGGCAGGCGAGGTCCATGCGCGCGCGTTCGGTGAGCGATTCCATTACAGTTGCGATTCTATGGTCGAAATTTCCTGTTTCTACAGTTTGTCTTCGCCCTGGGCCTACTTCGCCGGCCCGAAGCAGCAGGACATCGTACGCCGCCACCACGTGAGGCTCGTGCTCAAGCCCTACGATTTCCAGGAGGTGGCGCCGCGCACCGGCGGCGTGCCGCTGCGCACCCGGCCCGAGCCGCGGCGCACGTATCACGCGCTAGAACTCGACCGCTGGCGGAAACATCTCGGCATGCCGCTGCAACTCACGCCCAAGCATTACCCGGCGGATGGCAAGCCGGCGGGCTGGAACAAGCCGCCCGGCTGGATGGTGATCGCGGCGCAGGAACGCGGCCTGGACGCGCCCCGGCTGTCGCACGCGCTGTTGCGCGCGCTGTGGGCGGAGGAACGCGACACCTCGGACCAAAAGGTACGGATCGCGGTGGCGGATGAAAACGGGCTGCCCGGCGCGGAATTGGCGGCAGCCGAACTGAGCGCGCCAGTGCAGGCGTTGTACAAGGCCTACAGCGATCAAGCCGAGCGCCTCGGCATTTTCGGCGCGCCGACCTATGTGCTGGACGGCGAACGTTTCTGGGGCCAGGACCGGCTCGGCTTCCTCGATCGGGCGCTGGACAGGCTGCGGGGGAGGGAGGGGTAATTGGGTTATCTTGATCTAAAGTTCTTGTTTTTTAGATTCGAATAGAATAACCCCATGAAACTGCAGCAGCTCAGGTACCTCTGCGAAGTCGCGCGCCGCGACCTGAGCGTTTCTGCGGCCGCCGAAGCGCTGTTCACCTCGCAACCCGGCGTCAGCAAGCAGATCAAGGGCCTCGAGGAAGAGCTCGGCATCGAGATCTTCGTGCGCAACGGCAAGCGCCTGGTGAGCATCACCGAACCCGGGCGCGCGGTGATCGCGATCGCCGAACGCATGCTCGCCGACGCGGCCAACCTGAAGCGCGCCGGCGAGGATTTCGCCGGGGAGAAGATCGGCACGCTCACCATCGCCACGACCCACACCCAGGCGCGCTATGCGCTGCCGAAGGCCGTTGCCGCCTTCAAACGCCGCTACCCAAAGGTGCAGCTCTTCATCCACCAGGGCAATCCGACGCAGATCTGCGAGCAGGTAGCGCGGGGCGAGGCCGACCTGTGTGTCGCGACCGAGCACATCGCCGAGCACCCGGGCCTGGTGGCGCTGCCCTGCTACCAGTGGAACCGCTGCATCGTCGTGCCGGCCAGGCACCCGCTGCTCAAGGTCGAGCCGCTCACCCTGGAAGCAGTCGCGAAGTATCCGATCGTGACCTACGACTTCGCCTATGCCAACCGCTCGGTGGTCAACCGCGCCTTCGAGCAGCGCGGGCTCACGCCCCAGGTCGTGCTCACGGCTTTCGACGCCGACGTGATCAAAACGTATGTCGAACTGGGCCTGGGCGTGGGCATCATGGCGGCGATGGCCTTCGACGCCAAGCGCGACCGGCAGCTGCGCGCCATCGATGCCGCGCACCTGTTCGCGTCTTCGACCACGCGCCTCGGCATCAAGCGTGGCGCCTACCTGCGGCGCTATGCCTACGACTTCATTGAATTGTTCGCGCCCAGGCTATCGCGCGAAATGGTGGAAAGTACGGTGATGGATAAAGCGGGAACGACTTACGAGCTCTAAGCGTGCGTCCTTATGAAATCCCTGACTTTGGGACAGATCGTCTCGCGCCAGCGGCGTCCCGCGAAAATTCCGTAGTGTCCGGCACCCGGCGCGACGTAGTGCTCGCGCCGATCCTTCGGGATATTGAAGCACAGCAGGTGCGCGGCTTCGGTCTGGCCGTTGCCTGATATGTCGTCCAGCTCACCCTCGATGCTCAGGAGCGCGGTGTCGCGGATTTCCTGCGGCCGCACCAGCTGGTCGCGGATGAAAAGGCGCCCCTTGGGCAGCGCGAAATCCTGGAACACCGCCTTCACCGTGTCCAGGTAGTACTCGGCGGGCAGGTCGAGTACCGCGTTGTATTCGTCGTAGAACTCGCGGTGCTTCTCAGCCGAGCCGTCGTCGCCCGCGAGCAGATGGTTGAAGTAGTCCCAGTGCGCGTTCAGGTGCCGGTCCGGGTTCATGGCCACGAAGCCCAGATGCTGCAGGAATCCCGGGTACACGCGCCGCGAGTAGCCCGGGTACTTGTCCGGCACGCGCTGGATCACGTTCTGCTCGAACCAGGAATACGGCTTTTGCGTGGCCAGGTTGTTGACTGCGGTCGGACTCTTTCGCGCGTCGATCGGCCCGCCCATCATCACCATGGTCTTCGGCGGGTTGGGGATGCCGTCCTGCGCCATCAGCGCGACGGCGCAAAGCACTGGCACCGTGGGTTGGCACACAGAGATCACGTTCAGGTTCGGCCGCTTCGGATCCGTCAGCAGCGTGATGAATTCGCGCACGTAGTCGACGTAGTCGGCAAGGTGGAACGGGCCGTCGCTTAGCGGCACCATGCGCGCGTCCACCCAGTCTGTGACCCAGACGTCGTGCTCCGGCAGCAGCGAGCGCACCGTGTCGCGCAGCAGCGTGGCATGGTGGCCCGAGAGCGGCGCCACCAGCAGCACGCGCGGATCGTTGCGGCGCCGTGCGCCTTTGCCCTCCAGCGCGCGGCGGAAATGCACCAGCTTGCAGAACGGCTTGTCGAGTTCGATGACCTCTTCCACCGCGACGCTCTTGCCATCGACGATGGTGCTGTCGATGGCCCACGCCGGCTTCTCGTAGCGCTGGGTGACGCGCAGGAAAAGCTCGCTGGAGGCGGTGATGCGGCGCGCCATCGGGGAGTAACTGAGGGGGCTGAACGGATGCCCGTACCAGCCGCGCGCCGCCTCGGCGGCAATGCGCCAGGGCCCGAGCAGCTGGTGCTGCGCTTCGAACATCTTGTAGAGCATGGACCCCACCATAGCAGATTTGCGGCGGTGCGGCATAAAGCCGCCCGGGGCCGCAAGGGGGTTCGCGGGTATTCTTCCCCAAATGCGACAATTCTTACGATTTCTCCTGCGTTTTTCCGTGGTTGCGGGAGCCCTGGGACTGCTGCTCGTCGCGGGTTTCTACCTCTACCTCCGGCAGTCCCTGCCCCAGACCAAGGGCGAGATTCGCCTCCAGGGATTGGGAGCGAACGCCGAGGTCCTGCGCGACCGCTACGGCATCCCGCACATCTTCGCCGCGAGCATGGAGGACGCCAGCTTCGCCCTCGGCTTCGTGCATGCGCAGGACCGGCTCTGGCAGATGGAGATGAGCCGGCGCGTCGCCGCCGGCCGCGTGTCGGAGGTCGTCGGCACAGCCGGCCTGGAGACGGACCGCTTTCTGCGCACCCTCGGCGTGCGGCGCTCAGCGGAAGCGAACCTGCGCACGCTCGATGGCGACACACTCAAGGCGCTGGAAGCCTACGCCGCCGGCGTCAATGCCTTTCTCGCCACCGATCCTGTCCTGCCAGTGGAGTTCTGGCTCACTGGCGCGCGGCCCGAGCCGTGGGCACCCGCGGACTCCGTGGCCTGGATCAAGATGATGGCCTGGGACCTCGGCGGCAACTGGCGCAACGAACTGCTGCGCATGCGCCTGGCGCGAACCCTGCCTCTCGCGCGCATCCACGAATTCCTGCCACCTTATCCTGGCGATCCGGTGCCGGTGATCGTGGACCTGAAGGTACTCTACGGCAGCATGGAGCGCGACGCCGTGCGGCTGGCGCAGTTCGCGCCCGACAGCGAAGGCCTCGGCTCGAATAACTGGGTGGTGTCGGGCGAGCGCAGCGCGAGCGGCAAGCCGCTTCTCGCCAACGACCCGCACCTCGGCCTCACCGCGCCGCCCGTGTGGTACTTCGCGCAGATCACGGCGCCGGGCATCAACGTCATCGGCTCGACGCTGCCCGGCGTGCCCGGCGTGATCCTCGGGCGCAACGAGCGCATCGCCTGGGGCTTCACCAACACCGGCCCTGACGTGCAGGACCTGTTCATCGAGAAGCTCGACGCCGCCGGCGGCTATCTCGCGCCCGATGGCCCGCGGCAATTCAAGGTGGTCGACGAAGTCATCCGCGTGAAGGGCGGCGAACCGGAGAAGCTGCGCGTGCGCATCTCGCGCCACGGGCCGGTGATCTCGGACGTATTCAAGGCAGCGCAGGACGAGGCGCCGCGCGGCCACGTGATCGCTTTCTCGTGGACCGCCCTGGCCGAAGACGACCGCAGCATGCAGGCGGCGCTAAAGTTCGCGCGCGCGCGCGAGTGGGACGGCTTCCTCGCCGCGGCGCGCGACTTCCAGTCGCCGCAGCAGAACATCGTCTACGCCGACATCGAGGGCAACATCGGCTTCATCGCCGCCGGCCGCGTGCCGCACCGCCGCGCGACCAACGACCTGAAGGGCATGGCGCCGGCGCCGGGCTGGCAGGAAAAATACGATTGGGCCGGCTACATCCCGTTCGAGCAACTGCCGCGCAGCTTCAACCCGCCTAGCGGCGCCATCATGACTGCGAATCACCGCATCACGCCGCCCGGCTATCCGCATTTCATCAGCTCGGACTGGGAACCCCCCTTCCGCGCCGACCGCATCCAGCAGCTTCTCGACGCGACGCCGAAGCATACGACGAACACTTTCGCGCGCATCCAGGCCGACGTCACGTCGCTCGCGATGCGCGATCTCCTGCCGAAGCTGCTCGCCGCTCGCCCGCGCAGCGAAGAAGCGCGCAAGGCGCTCGCGCTGCTCGCCAAGTGGGATGCGACGATGGCGCCCGAGCGGGCCGAACCGCTCATCGCCTGGGCCTGGTACCGCGAACTCACGCGCGCCATCTACGCCGACGAACTGGGCGAAGCCTTCCGCCAGAACTGGCTGGCGCGCGCGGTGTTCATCGGCAGCGTGCTCTCCGGCGACACCGAGAAGGCGCGCTGGTGCGACGACGTGCGCACGCCCGCCACCGAGACCTGCGAAGAAGTCCTTGCCCTGTCGCTTGAGGCCGCGCTCGCCGACCTTTCGAAACGCCACGGCAGCAACCCGTCGAACTGGCGCTGGGGCGAAGCCCACCACGCACGCCACGAGCACCGCCCCCTCGGCCGCCAGCCGCTGCTCGCGAGACTCTTCGACATCACCGTGCCTTCGCCCGGCGACACCTACACCGTCAACGTCGGCCGCAACATCATGAATAACGACGCCGAGCCCTTCGCCAATCGCCACGCCGCCAGCCTGCGCGCCATCTACGACCTCTCCGACCTGGAGAAATCCCTCTACATCCACTCCGGCGGCCAGTCCGGCAACATCCTCTCGGACCACTACAAGGCCTTCAGCGAAGCCTGGGCAAAGAACGAATACATTCCCATGCGCGCCGAGCGCAAAACGCTCGATGCCGAGCCGCATCAACTGCTAAAGCTGATTCCCGCCCGCTAGGTTTTCCGCCGGCGCCGCGTTCTTGCATCAGCGTTCCCGCGCCGATCGAACAAGGATTGCCGCGAGGAGATTCTTGAGGCGCTTGCCGCGGACGTCCCGGTAGATGTCGAAATCGCGATCGAGCGTCAATACCTGCGATATGCCGGTTTCCGCGGCAAGGACCGCCACGCTCGCGTCCGCGAAATCGAACGGCA
>JANNXB010000043.1:0-17486 GCA_031409355.1 Betaproteobacteria bacterium
TACGTGCCGGCGACCTACCCTGCACGGCGTGATTGACTGATCGCGTAGCGAAATACAGGAGATGCCCGAGATAGACTTCAGAGTCTGTTTTGGTCCGAGGCCTTCAACAAACGGATACGGATAGGAAAATCTATCCGCCCCTGGCCGCGCGGTGTCGCTCGATTTGCCCATTCTCCCGATCCCCAGCCATGGTTCAACGGCGCGCAATGGGGCTTATGTCGTCCCGCAAGCCTCTATTGGTAAAAATCCACATGGCAATCTATCCGCTTGGCGCGTCATAGGCGATGAACACTAGACGCAGACCGAACCTGCCCCTCACGCAGCGGATTCAGGCGATATCGGGGACGGGGTGGTAGGTCAGGATTTGCGCTGACGGGTCGGGCGGATCCGCAGCGGGCGGCTCGGGTCCCTTTCCCGCCGCAGGTCGCGGCACCCACAGGCCAAGGTGGCTGAGGATCTTGCGGATGACCGCCTTGTCGTCGATGACCGCGATCACGCGCATCGGGCCTTTGCACTTGGGGCATTCGAGCGGATCGACTTCGTAGACTTTGTGAATCAGGCGCGCCCAGGTCGAGCGAACGCGCGCAGCTTCGCGAGGATCGGCGTCTTGTGCATCCTTGAGCGGTAGATGACGGTGCCCGACACCGGCTCGTAGGAGATCTTCTCCAGCGAGAATGGCGCGCGCAGCATGTTCTGCGCGAGCCGGCGCCTGCGCGCGAACAGCGGCCACAGCAGGCGCGGCACGGTGAACACGTATTGCCGGTGCGGCACCGGGGTGAGCACGTTGGCCTCCACCCATTCGTCGTAGGCGAGCACCCTCTTCTGGTGGCAGCTCGGGCAGAAGTAGCGCGCCTTGCACGAGAAGGCGAGGATGTAGCCGTGCCGGCACTGATCGCAACAACGCATTCCTACCGCCAGCGGATATACCGCGCGCGACGCCATTAGTGCGGGGCTTTGTAAGCAGACGTTTCTTGACGATCGCCATCGCGATGTTCCGGCCGCTCGGATCGACATCGGGCGCGCGTGACTTGGACACGACCGCAAACTTCACCGGATATCAGACTTCTCGGGAAAGCAAACCAAGTTCGCGTTGCAGATGTCCGGCAACTTGCCCAACGACCTTCACTTCGCTTGGCCTAAAGCGTGACATAGGCTTTCACGTCCGCCTTGGAACTCTATTCGTGGAACGTACGTTGAAACACCTATAACCCGAGCACGGTTCGCAGCCCTTGCTCCACGTGGTCCATGTCCGCGCGGTTCAATTTTCCGGCGGTATCCAGAATGCGGGATTTATCGACCGCGCGGATTTGATCGATCCGGGCATTCGACGCGGCACCCGCGGAGGGCACCGCCACCACTAACGGCGGTCGCGGCGTACTGGCCGTCGAGAGCGGCACCACGACCACCGTGAGCCGCTTCTCGTTCAGCACCGAAAGCGACACCACAACGCAAGGCCGGCGCTTCTGGATTTCAGCGCCCACCGCCGGATCCAGATTGACCCAGACTACGTCACCGCGTTTTGGGCTTTGCATGCGCGTCCCGTTTTCTATCCAAGCCGTCGCCCATGGTTGCTTCCCAATCGCCCGTCTCACGCGCGATTTTGGGGTTGCGTTTCTCATCGTTGGTCACCGCGGTTGCGATCTTCGCCAGTTCGTCCTCATGGCGAGCGACCGCGGTTGCCACCAGTTCGGCAACGAACTTATTGCGCTGGCGCGCAGGAACTGCGGCCTTGAACCTGGTGGCCACGTCTTCGGGGAGTCGAATCAGGATTTGCTGGATTGACATGTCCATACCTCGCTTAACTGGCTCTATTCTAGCCCATTGATATCATTTATCAATGATCTAGATAACGGCCTGCAAGTCGAACGAGTCGCCTTCGCACGCTATCGCTTCAGTCGATCTTCGCCCCCGAGCGCCGCACCACTTCGCCCCAGCGCGCCGAATCCTTCTTGATCGTTTCGGCAAAATCCTGCGGCGTGCCGCCGGCGGGCTCATCGCCGATCTGCGCGAAACGATCGACGAAGATCGGCGCGCGGATTCCTTCGTTGACCGCCATCGCGCCGCCCTTGTACGGCACGTGGACGATGTCGGTGCCCGTCAGGTACTTGAAGAGCTCGCCGGCGACGTGCCCCGGCGAGCCATTGCTCGAAGACGCGTTGGTGAGCTTGCCTGGGTTCTTTTGCGCATGCTCGATCAACTCCCGCACGGAACGCGCGGGGAAAGACGGCGCCACGGCGAGCAGCAGGCCGGCGGCCGCCCTTTTCACGTCAGCCTTTCAAACAGCTGCTCATGAAGCCCTTGCGCTCGTCGCCTTTCATCTTCTTGTCGGCGGCCTGCTTGTTGCAATCCTTCATCTTGCCCTGCTGCGCTTTCTGCTTGTCCGAAGCGCCGGGCGCCTCGCCTTTCAGGCAGGAGCTCATGGCCTTCTTGCGATCATCGCCCTTCTTGTCGCCCATCTTCGCATTGCAGTCCTTCATGCGCTCCTGCTGGGCCTTCTGCTTTTCGCTGGGTTCCTTCTTGGCCTTGTCCTGCGCCAACGCGGGCCCCGCGAGAACTGCGCAACACAACAACGCGATCAGCTTTTTCATGTCTGCCTCCCTGGATGGATTGTTCCGGTTACCTACTTCTGCAATGCGCCAAACACCTTCTTGATGATGTCGCTGCCAGCCTTCACCGGATCCTGGCGGATCTTCTTCTCCTCCTCGGCAACCATGAAGAACAGGCCATCGAGCGCCTTCTGCGTCACGTAGTCGTCGAGGTTGGCCTGTTCCTTCTTCACCAGGCCGAACTGCACGCCTTTCTGCGCGTACTCGTTGTACTTGTCGGCGAGCTTCACCTTTGCGGTGGCCTTCTTGACGATCGGGAGGAACCTCTGCCGCAGCTGGTCGGTGGTGCTGCGCTTGAAATACTCCGTGCCCGAGGTCTGCCCGCCGCCGAGGATGCCCTTGGCGTCCTGCACGGTCATCTTCCTGATCGAATCCGAGAACAGCTTCTTCGCCTCGGGAACGGCCGCCTCGGCGGCGCGGTTCATGGTCAGCACCAGCTCGTCGGCGTACTTGCCCATGCCGAGGTTGCGCATGAGCTTCTCGTATTTCTTCAGGGAATCGGGCAGCGGGATCTTGACCGCGCCGTTGCCGAGAAAGCCGTCGGTCTTGCCGAGCAGGTCGACGGCGACCCCGGCGCCTTTCTCCAGCGCTGCCTTGAGGCCCGCGCTCGCATCCGTATTCGTGAGCGCGTCGAGGTTGGCCTGCGCCGGTAATCCCCAGACCATCAGGGAGAATGCAAACGCGCGTACGAGCATGAAGCCTCCTAGTCGACTCCGGCGTGGTGCGCCTGTTGGTCCGCATGATACGACGACCGAACCATCGGCCCGACCGCGGCATGCCGGAATCCAGCCGCCGCGGCCTCGCGCTCGAACATCGCGAAGGTGTCGGGATGCACGTAGCGCTCGACCGGCAGGTGATGCGCGGACGGCGCGAGGTACTGGCCGATGGTGAGCATGGACACGCCATGCGAGCGCAGGTCGCGCATCACGGCGAGGATCTCCTCGTCGGTTTCCCCCAGGCCGACCATTAGCCCGGATTTGGCCGGGACTTCCGGATTCTGCTTGCCAAAAAAATCAAACAATTTGAGCGAATGCGCATAGTCGCCGCCAGGACGCGCCCGTTTGTACAGGCGCGGCACGGTTTCCAGGTTGTGGTTCATCACGTCAGGCGGCGCCGCGGCGAGCACTTCCAGCGCGCGCTCGAGGCGCCCGCGGAAATCGGGCACCAGGACTTCGATCGTGGTGCTCGGCGAACTCTGTCGCACCGCCCGGATGCAGTCGACGAAGTGCTGCGCGCCGCCATCCTTCAGGTCGTCGCGATCGACGCTGGTGATCACCACGTAGGACAGTTTCAATTTCTCTATCGTCTCCGCCAGATGCCGGGGTTCGTCCACGTCGGGCGCGAGCGGCCGGCCGTGCGCCACGTCGCAGAACGGGCAGCGGCGGGTGCAGATGTCGCCGAGGATCATGAACGTCGCGGTGCCCTTGCCGAAGCATTCGCCGATGTTCGGGCAGGACGCCTCCTCGCAGACGGTGTGCAGCTTCTGCTCGCGCAGGACCTGCTTGATCTCGTGGAAGCGCGATCCGGGCCCCGGCGCGCGCACGCGAATCCAGTCGGGTTTCTTGAGTTTTTCCTTCGGGAAAAACTTCAGCCGCGCCGTCTTGAGCGCGCCTTTTTCCTTTACCCCGGCTTCACGCATGTTCTAGCTTCGCGACAACGATGCCGGCCAGCCTTCTGCCCAGCGCTTCCATGCCGTCCATGATTCCGAGATCGCGGGTCTGGGTCACCTGCAGGCCCGGATAGCCGCAGGGATTGATGGCGGAAAACGGCGCCAGGTCCATGTCGACGTTCAGCGCGAGGCCGTGAAAAGCGCAGCCGCGCGACACTCGAATGCCGAGCGCGGCAATCTTAGCGCCGGCCACGTAGATTCCCGGCGCCCCGGGTTTTCTCTCAGCGCGATCGCCGAGGAGGTCGATGACCGATTGCTCAAGCATCGCCACGAACTGCTTCACCTTGATGCCGCGGCGCGCCAGGTCGACCAGCGTGTAGAGCACGACCTGCCCCGGGCCGTGGTAGGTGATCTCGCCGCCGCGCTCCACCTGAACCACGGGGATCGTGCCACCCGTGCCGCCGGGCTTCGGACCGTGAGCGGCGTCCGCCGCGAGGCCGAGCGTATACACCGGCGAATGTTCCAGCAGCCAGAGTTCGTCGGCTGTGTCGGCGCCGCGCCGCGCGGTGAACTCGCGCATGGCTTCGAGCGTGGGTTGATACTCAGCCGTCCCCAATTGCCTTACCAGGATCTTTTCGGCCACCAGCATCACAGCACCATGACCACGGAAGAGTGGTCGCAAAGCTCGCGGTACAGGGCATCGAGCTGCTCCTGCGAAGTGGCGTTCACGGTGGCCGTCAGGCTGACGTATTTCCCCTCGCGGCTGGGCCGCGATTCGAGCGTGCCGGGCGCGAAATCCGGCGCATGCTTCTTTACGATCTCGATGACGGCCGTGGTGAAACCGCCTTCCCGGCGCCCCATGATCTTGATCGGGAACGCGGTCGGAAAGGCGATGACCGCAGCCACCTCCTGTGGCTCCTTGCCGATCATCTCAAGCGGCTTGTCTTTCCTTTCCTGCACGCATGACCTTTAGCTTGAATTCCTGATACAGCGCGTGCACGCGACGGAACAGCGGGCCGGGCATGCCGCCCGCCACCGGCTTGCCGTCCAGCGTCACGATCGCAAGCACTTCCTTGGAAGACGACGTAACCCAGATTTCGTCGGCGCCGCGCACCTCAGCCTCGCTGATGCTGCGGTACTCGAGCGCCAGCCCGGCCGCCTGCGCGATCTCGGCGATCACGTCGTAGGTGATGCCCGGCAGGATCAGGCTCGACTTGGGCGGCGACAGGATCACGCCGCCCTTGACGACGAAGACGTTCGAGGCCGAAGCCTCCGTGAGCCTGCCGTCGCGAAAGAGGATCGTTTCCGCCGCGCCTGCGTCCGCGGAAACCTGGCGCAGCAGGCAGTTGCCGATGAGGGAAGTCGACTTGATGTCGCAGTGGTGCCAGCGGTCGTCGACCGCGCTTACCGCGGCCGCGCCGCGTTCGACCAGTTCGCGCGGCGGATTGACGAGCGGGTTGGACATCACGAACACCGTCGGCACGGCGTCTTTCGGGAACGCGTGGTCGCGTTTCGCGACGCCGCGCGTCACCTGGAAGTACACGCCCTGGTCATCGAAGGATTGCTTCTCGACCAGCTGCAGGATGATTTCGCTCCATTGCGCGCGGCTGTAGGGATTGCGGATCCGCACCGCGGCCAAACTACGTTCCAGGCGCGCCAGGTGCTCGTCCATGCGGAACGGCACGCGGGAGTACACCGGGATCAGCTCGTAGACGCCGTCGCCGAAGATGAAGCCCCGATCGAGCACGGGCACGTGTGCTTCCTCGATCGGCATGAATTTTCCGTTCAGAAAAACCATACGCGCATTCTCCTTCGGTCGGCTACTTCAACCAGAGCCTGAGTGTATCCCAGGCGCGGATGAAAATGCCCGCGGCGGGCACTTCCTCCAGCGCGACCACCGGGTACTCGCCGAGCGGCTTTCCCTCCAGCGTCACGCGCAGGTTGCCCACCCTAGTACCCGCCGCCACAGGCGCCACCAAAGGCGATTGCGAGAGCAGTTCCGCCTTCAGCTTTTCGCCCTGGCCCTTGGGGATCGTCACCACCAGGTCGCTGCGGAAGCCGGCCTTGAGGCTTGGGCGCGCGCCCTTCCAGACCTCGATTTCCTTCACCGCTGCGTTGCCGGCGTAGAGGCGCACCGCATCGAAGAACTGGAATCCCCAGTTGAGCAGCTTCTGCGATTCCTGCGCGCGCATGGACTCGGAAGTCGAGCCTAGCAGCACCGAGAGCAGGCGCCGCGGCCCGCGCTTCGAGGATGCGACCAGGCAGTAGCCGGCGGCTTCGGTGAAGCCGGTTTTCATGCCGTCCACCGTGTTGTCTAGCCACAGCAGGCGATTGCGGTTGACCTGGGTGATGCCGTTGTAGCGGTACTCGCGCTGCGAATAATATTGGGCGTACTGTTCCGGGAAATCCCCGATCAGCGCCGAGGCGAGCAGGTACAGGTCGCGCGCCGTCGAGTAATGCTGCGGGTCCGGCAGGCCCGAAGAGTTCATGTATTTGGTGTTCTTCATGCCGAGCCGCTCGGCCTCGCGGTTCATCATGCCGGCGAACGCCTCCTCGGAACCGGCGAGCTGCTCGGCAAGCGCGATGCAGGCGTCGTTGCCCGACTGCACGATCATGCCGCGGATCAGCTCGTCCACGTTCACCGGCTTCCTCGGCTCGATGAACATGCGCGAACCCGCGGCGCGCCAGGCGCGCTCCGAGACATTCACCTGCTGCTCTAGCGTCAGCTTCTTCTCCTTTAGCGCGGCGAACACCAGGTAAGCCGTCATGATCTTGGTGAGCGAAGCCGGTTCGAAGCGCTCGTCGGGTTTCTCGGCGGCGAGGATCTGGTTGCTCGAGACATCCACCAGCACCCAGGCGCGGCCCGTCATCTGCGGCGGTTGCGGCGCTTGCGCCGAGACCAGGGCAGGCAACGCGAGAATCAGAAAGAGAAAAATGCGCGGCATCGGAGTTTCACTGCGGAAAAGGCCGCGGATTATAGCGGTTACCTGACGACGAGCACCGGCCTCAGGTTCAGTTCCGCCTGGATGCGATCGGCGATCGCGCGCGCGTCGTCCTGCGAGCGGTAGGGACCCAGATGCAAGCGAAACACGGCGCCGCCGGCGACGACCTGTATCGCTTCCGAGAGCCAGGCGAGATCGCGATAGACACGGACGCGAAAATTCTCGGCCGATTCGCGCGCGGAAAACGCGCCCAGCTGGAGGAACACGCCCTGCGCTTCGGCCTTCGCTTCCGGCACCGGTTCTGCTTTCCCCGGCAAGACCGTTTCCACTTCCACACGAGTGCTGCCGGACTCCACGTAGCCAAGCTTCCAGGCGGCGACGTAGGACAGGTCGATGATGCGGTCCGAGTGGAACGGCCCGCGGTCGTTTACCCGCAGCACCACGCTGCGGCCGTTGGACACGCTGGTGACGCGCACATAGCTCGGGATCGGCAGGGTCGGGTGCGCCGCCGTCATGGCGTACATGTCGTAGCGCTCGCCGCTCGAGGTGGGAGAGCCGTGGTAGCGCCGCCCGTACCAGCTGCCGACGCCGGTCTGCCTGAACGGCGCCAGGTTCGCGACGGGCACGTAGTCCTTGCCGAACACCTGATAGGGCCGATTGGCGAAGCGGTGCAGCGGCTCCACTCTGGGCACCGCATCCGGAACGGCCGCCAGATTCGGCGGCGGATTCGCGCCGGGGCCATCGTCCTTGTAGTAGGCGCCCTTGGCGGGCGGGGATGCGGCAGGTGGCGACGCTTCGTGTCGGGAGATCGTTCCGCAACCGGCCAAGACAAGGCTCACCGCAAGAACTGCCAGCTTCACCGCTGCTCGTACACCACGTTGCCGGCGACGATCGTGGTGCGCACGCGACCGGCGAGTTCATAGCCGAGGAAGGGCGTGTTTTTGCCCTGGCTGCGCAGCATCTCCGGGCCCACGCGCCAGTTCTGCTGCGGATCGAACAGCACGAGGTCCGCCGGCAAGCCGTCCTCGATCCGCCCGGACTGCACGCCCAGCACGCGCGCCGCATCGCTGGTGACGCGCGCCAGCGTCTTTGCCAGCGGCAATTTCTTCGCCGCGCCCCACTTGAGCAGCAGCGGCAGCAGCAATTCCAGGCCGGTGGCGCCGGGCTCGGCCTCCGCGAACGGCATCTGTTTCTGGTCCTCGTCCACCGGCGTATGGTCGGACACCGCGCAGTCGATCGTGCCATCGGCAAGGCCCGCGGCCAGCGCATCGCGGTCGCGCTGCGAGCGCAACGGCGGCTCTAGGCGGCAGTGCGAGTCGTAGTAGCCGAGGTCCATTTCCGACAGGTGTACGTGATGGATGCCGACGTCGCAGCTGACGGGCAGGCCTTCCTTCTTCGCGACGCGGATCATGTCCACCGCCGCCGCTGTAGACAGGCGGCAGACGTGCAGGCGCGCGCCCGTGGAGCGCACCAGCTGCAGCAGCGTGGCGAGCGCGACGGTCTCCGTGAAGGCCGGGATGCCCGCGAGCCCCAGTCGCGTCGCGACCTCGCCGTCGTGCGCGACGCCCTCGCGCGACAGCCACTTGTCCTCAGCGCGCAGCCACACCGGAAAGCCGAAGGTCGCCGCGTACTGCAGTGCGCGCCACAGCACCTGGGTGTCGGTGATCGGCACGTTGGCCTGTGAAAACGCGACGCAGCCCGCATGCGCCAGCACCGACATTTCGGTCAGGCGCTCGCCGGCCAGCTTCACCGTGAGCGCGCCGATGGGGTAGACGCGCGCGCGCGACAGTGCCTTGGCGCGCCGGCGCAGCATGTCGACCAGGCCCGGCTCGTCCAGCGGGGGGGCGGTGTCGGGCGGGCAGGCGAGGCTCGTCACGCCGCCGGCGACGGCCGCATCCATCTCCGATTCGAGCGTCGCCTTGTAGCCGTGGCCGGGCTCGCGCAGCCGCGCTGCGAGGTCGATCAGTCCGGGCGCAACCACTAATCCTTTCGCATCAATGGTCTTGTCCGCTTTCTCCTTCTTCCCGGAAATCTTTCCGTCGGAAATGAAGACGTCCCCGACCTCGTCACGCCCGCTGGCCGGGTCCACGATGCGTCCGCCCTTGATGAGGAGCTTCATCCTCTAGTTCCCCGCCACGATCGACATCACCGCCATCCGCACCGCGATGCCAAAAGTGACCTGCGGCAGGATTACCGAATTCGGCCCGTCGGCCACCGGCGAGTCGATCTCGACGCCGCGGTTCATCGGCCCGGGATGCATCACGATGGCATCCGCCTTCGCGAGCGCGAGCTTCTCGGCGGTGAGACCGTAGTTGCGGAAGTACTCCGTGGCGGAGGGCAGCAGCGGGCCGTTCATGCGCTCGTTCTGCAGCCGCAGCATCACCACCACGTCGCAGTCCTTGAGCCCCGCGCGCATGTCGTGGAATACCCGCACCCCGAGGGATTCGACCCCCGCGGGCATCAGCGTCTGTGGGCCGATCACGCGCACTTCGGGAACGCCGAGCGTGGTGAGGCCGTGGATCAGCGAGCGGGCGACGCGGGAGTGCAGCACGTCGCCGACGATCGCCACCGTGAGCCCTGTGAACTCCTTCTTGTAGTGGCGGATGGTGTAGAGGTCGAGCAGGCCCTGGGTCGGATGCGCGTGCCTGCCGTCGCCCGCGTTGATGACGTGCTCGTGCGGCTTGACGTGGCGCGCGATCAGGTAGGGCGCGCCGGAAGAGCCGTGCCGCACCACGAATACGTCGGCCTGCATGGCCGACAGGTTGGCGACCGTGTCGAGCAGCGATTCGCCCTTCGATTGCGAGCTCACCGCGACATTCAGGTTGATGACGTCGGCCGACAGCCGTTTGGCGGCGATTTCGAACGTGGTGCGCGTGCGCGTCGAGGCCTCGAAGAACAGGTTGAACACGCTCTTGCCGCGCATCAGCGGCACTTTCTTCACTTCGCGCTCGGTGACGCCGGCAAAGGATTCGGCCGTGTCGAGGATCTGCACCAGGATTTCCCGCGGCAGCCCCTCTATCGAAAGCAGGTGCTGCAATTCGCCGTTGGCGTTGAGTTGCGGATTGTGAGGGAAACTACGCGGCACTCTCGAGCTCCAGGGATAGCTTGCCGTTGTCGGCGCGCTTCAGGCGCAGCCGCTTGCCGGCCGGCACCTCCACCTGCGCGCCGACATGCTGTGCGGCGATCGGCAGCTGCCGGCCGCCGCGGTCCGCGAGCACCACCAGCGAGATGCTCCGCGGCCGGCCGTAGTCGAACAGTTCGTTCATCGCCGCACGCACCGTGCGCCCGGTGTAGAGCACGTCATCCACCAGCAGCAGGTCGCGGCCCTCGACTTCGAACGGGATCCGGGTGCGCTTGGGATCGTGCTTGAGGCCTTCCTTCGCGTAATCGTCGCGGTAAAACGCTATGTCCATCAGCCCGAGGGGATCCTTCAGGCCGAGCAGCGGGTGCAGCCGTTCGGCGACCCAGGCACCGCCGGTATGCAAGCCGATCATCGCACTGGCGGGCGTGATGTGGGCCTTCAGATCGGCAGCGAGCTTGGGCAGCAGGGCTTCGGCGTCCGGCAGCCTGCTCATGGTGCGCGCTCGCCGAAGTATTGTTCGAGGATGATCTGCGCCGCCTGCGAATCGAGGGTCTTGCCCCGCGCCAGGTCCGCGGTCCTGCGCTTGCCGTAGGCCGCCCGCATGCGGCTCTCGACCTCCGCCGAGCTGTAGCGCTCGTCGACCATCTCGACGGGCAGCCGGAAGCGGCCATTCAGCTGGCGCGCGAATTTCTCCGCGCGGCGCGTCATCTCGTGCGGCGCGCCGTCTTCGCCGAGCGGGCGCCCGACGACCAGCAGGGACGGCTTCCACTCCGTGACCAGGCGCTCGATCGCGGTGAAGCGCCCCGGCTGGGTATGCGCGGCGACGCCCTGAAGCGGATGCGCGGTGCCCAGCTGCGCCTCCCCTACCGCGACGCCAATGCGCTGTAAACCGAAATCGAAGGCGAGGACGGTGGAAGTCGGACTGCGGGCCTTGTCAGGCATGTCCCGCCTGGTCGGCGAGTTGCGCGTAGTCGAATCCGAGCAGGTGCATCGCCGCGGGCAGGCGCTCGTCGGCGGGAATGTCGAACAGGATCGCGTCCTTCGCCTCGACGGTGAGCCAGGCGTTCTGCTTGAGTTCATGCTCGATCTGGCCGGCCGACCAGCCGGCGTAGCCGAGCGAAACCAGCATTTTCGACGGGCCCTCGCCGCGGCCGACCGCTTCGAGGATGTCCTTGGAAGTAGTAAGGCCGATCGCGCCGCTCGTTCCTGCCGTCACCTTGATCGTCGCCTGCCACTCGCCCGCCGGCAGGTGCAGCACGAACCCGCGATCGGTCTGCACCGGGCCGCCGAAATAGACCGGCGCATCGGCGAAGCTGGTGCTCTTCAGGTTCAGCGAAAGGCGCTCGAACAGCGCCTGCAGGGTCATGTCGATGGGGCGGTTGACGACGATCCCCAGGGCGCCTTGGTCGTTGTGCTCGCAAACGTAGGTCAGTGTCCTGGAAAAGTACGGATCTGCCATGTTGGGCATGGCGATCAGGAAATGATTCGTCAGATTGATCGAGGACACGCTTGACCTTATTTTACCGTATCGCGCCGTCCGTCACCTGCGGGCCGCCGGTATACTCGGGCGCCTTTGCAGGAGGTTTGCGGCTTGGGCCGCAATCGCCCGCAGAATTCCTTTCCCGACCGGCTCATCCATGCGCATTTTCCGCATCATCGGCTACGCTTTCATGGTGCTCGTTCTGGCCGCGGGCTGGGCGTTCATCTACTGGCAGTCGGGCTCGGTGGACCTGGCCGCCGTGGAGGGCGCGCGCGCGTCGCTTGCGGATCTGCGCGCGGTCGACGCGGGCTGGAATCAGCAGCTGGTGCGCGCGCGGCTTTATAACCGCGACACGCCGGCGTCCTCGCCGGCCGTCGCGGCGCCTTCGCCCCGCCACCGGCCGCTTTACGCGTCGCTCGAAGTACGTGCGCTGCGCCTGGGCAGTTCCCTGGTCGGCGGCGAACTGGCGCAACTCAAGCGCGCGTTCGAGGACAAGGCGGCCCTGGTCGTGCGTTTTGCCGAGGCCCAGGCCGCGCTGAATGCCGAGACCCGGGCCGCCCGCGCCGCCGAACCCGCGGATGAAGCCAGGGTCGCGGAACTCCGCGCGATCGCCGACGTGCTCTTCGACCAGGCCTGGCTCGCTTCGACCGGTCCGCGGCTCGATACGCTTGGCCGCGCCCTCGACCGGGCGTCCGATGAGCTGCTCACGCAGGCGGAGCTCTACCGTGTCGCCCTGCTGTACTACTCGGGCTTCCTGCTGGCGGTGCTCGTATTCCTGGTGCTTAGCCTGGACCAGCGCCGCCGCCAGATCGACGGCATCAACCGCCAGCTGCGCGAAGCCAACGAAACGCTGGAGGCGCGCGTCAAGGACCGCACACGGGATTTGAGCGGCGCGCTCGCCCGGCTGAAGGAGTCGGAGGCGATGCTGATCCAGAGCGAGAAGATGTCCTCGCTCGGCCAGATGGTGGCGGGCATCGCGCACGAAGTGAACACGCCGCTCGCGTACGTGAAATCGAGCCTGGACGCGGTCGGCAAGGGTGTGCCCCGGGTCGGCAAGCTCGCCGCGCAGACGGAAACTCTGCTCGCGTTGCTCTCGACCGAGCAGGTCGACGAAGCCGCGCTCGCCGCCCAGTTCGCGCTGGTGCGTGGACTGGTGCAGGAACTGGAGGCGAAAACCGCCGGGCGCACGGTGTTCGAGGAACTCGAGCGCCTGGTCAAGGACGGCCTCTTCGGCATCGGCCAGATCTCCGAAGTCGTCTCCAACCTGAAGAATTTCAGCCGGCTGGATCGCAGCACGGTCGCCGACTACGACCTGCACGAAGGCATCGAAAGCGCGATCCGGATCGGCTACGCGCAATTGCAGAACCGCGTCGTACGCAAGGAGTTCGGCAGCATTCCGCACGTGTCCTGCTCGCCGTCGCAGATCAACCAGGTGGTCCTGAACCTGCTGAGCAACGCCGCGCAGGCGACCAGCGACGGTACGGGCACCATCACCGTGCGCACCGGAATGCGCGGCGCGGAACACGTCACGATCGAAGTGGCCGACAACGGTTCCGGCATTCCGGCGGATGTGCTGCCGAAAATCTTCGATCCCTTCTTCACCACGAAATCAGCCGGCAAGGGCACCGGCCTCGGCCTATCGATCTGCTACAAGATCGTCGAGAACCATGGTGGCAATCTCGAAGTCCAGTCGAAACCCGGCATCGGCACCCGCTTCATCCTGGTGTTGCCGCTGAATCCGCCCGCGGTGCCGGCCGCCACCTGATCCATGACACCCGAGCGGGTCGGCAGGTACGAGATTTCAGGAGAGCTTGGCCGCGGCGGCATGGCCGTCGTCTATCGCGGCGTCGATCCGGTCATCAAGCGCGCCACCGCGCTAAAGGTCCTGCGCAAGGCCGACCTCGATCCAGTGCAGGCGCAGGCCATCCTCGACCGGTTCAAGCGCGAAGCGCAGGCCGCCGGCAGCCTGCATCACCCCAACATCGTCGCGATCTACGAGTACGGCGAGGACGAGACCTACGAGTGGATCGCAATGGAGCTGGTCGAAGGCCGTTCGCTGCGCGATCACCTGCAAGCCGGCTGGCGCCCCGACCTCGCCAGGCTACCCGTGATGCTAGAGCAGCTGCTCGAGGCGCTCGATTATTCGCACGGGCGCGGTGTCGTGCATCGCGACGTGAAGCCGGGCAACGTGCTGGTGAGCGACATGGGCGTGGCGAAGATGAGCGATTTCGGCATCGCGCGCATCGAGCGCTCGCACCTTACGCAGGCGGGCGAGATGCTCGGCACGCCCTTCTACATGGCCCCCGAGCAGTACGAAGGGCAGGCGATCGACGAGCGCACGGACATCTACTCGGCCGGCGTGATCGCCTACGAGGTGCTGTGCGGGCGGCGGCCTTTCGAGGGCCAGGGCGGCAACCTGATGCGGCAGATCCTGCAGGACCCGCCGCCGCCCGCCTCCACCTACGAGCCGCGCCTGCCGGTCACCATCGACATGGTGCTCGCGCGCGCGTTGGCCAAGAAGCCGCAGAACCGCTTCCGCGGCGCGCGCGAATTCCTGAACGCACTGCGCGATGCCTTTCCTGGCAGCGCCCCGGCGATGGCCAACACCACCTCATTGCCTCCCATTTCGAGAACCACCGGCACGCGGATCGCCGGCAATGTAGGTGCGCTGCGCCGCGCACTCGGCACACCGGCCACACCGGCACCCGTTCGGCCCGCCGTTCGCCGGCCGGCCGCTCTTTTCGTCGACGACGAGGAGCGCGTGCTGAACGCGCTCAGCTACCTGTTCCGCGACCTCTATGAGATTGAAACGGCTACCAGCGGCGCGGCGGCGCTCGAGCGCCTGCGGGAGCGGCGTTTCCACGTGCTGGTGAGCGACCAGCGCATGCCCGAGATGCCGGGCGTGGAGCTGTTGCGCCAGGCGAAGGATGCCGCGCCGGGAACGGTGCGGCTGCTGCTCACCGGCTACTCGGACCTCGCCGCCATTGTCGGTTCGGTGAACGAAGGCGAGGTATTCCGCTTCGTCTCCAAGCCCTGGCAGGAGGAAGACCTGCGCGCTACCCTCGCCGAGGCGGTGGATGTGGCGATCGCGCTCGAGGCCGCGGCGGCCGGTCCCGCACCGGCGCTGCCGCCAAACGCCTCGGTGCTGGTGCTCGGCGATGCGGCGCTCGGGCGTGCGGTGCGCGAACTGGCGAAGAACGCGTACAAGGTCCATGACGCCGCGGATACCGAATCCGCACTGGAAGTGCTGGCGGCGGCGGAAATCGCGGCGCTGGTCTGCGACCTGGACGGGGCAGGCGATCCCGCGGCGCTGCTGCGCATCCTGAAGGAGCAATCGCCGCAAACGCAGCTCATCGCCACCTCCGCGGCGGCGGACTCCGAACTGATCATCGGCCTGATCAACGAGGCGCGCATCTGCCGCTTCCTCAAGCGGCCGGTGAATTTCTCGCTGCTGCAGGGCGCGCTCGCGACGGCGCTGCAGCGCTACGCGCGGCTGGCAAAATCCCCTGGACTGCTGCGTTCCGAATCGGCCAAGAAGGGCAAGCGCGGCGCGGCGGAAAATTTCATCCTCGGCCGCCTGAAATCGATCGGCGGGCGCTTCGCCGCCGCATTCCGGAGCTGAGCGCTCAGATCTCCGTCATTTCGAAGTCGTCCTTGCGCGCGCCGCACTCGGGACAGGTCCAGTTCATCGGCACGTCCTCCCAGCGCGTGCCCGGCGCGATGCCTTCACCGGGGATTCCTGCGGCTTCGTCGTAGACCCATCCGCAGATGAGGCACATCCATGTCTTGTATTGAACCTGCTGCTCGGTCATTGTTCGCTGGACAGTAAAATTGCCCCGGATAATAACTCATGTCGTCGCCACTTCCGGCCGTATTGGCCTTCGCCGCGTCCGATCCGACTGGCGGCGCAGGGCTGCAAGCGGATCTGCTCACGCTCGCAAGCCTCGGCTGCCATCCGCTCTCCGTGGTTACCGGGCTCACGGTGCAGGACACGCACGGCGTCGAGAGCATGCTGGGCGTCGAATCCGCGCTGGTCGAGCGCCAGGCGCGCCATGTCCTGCAGGACATCCCGGTGGCGGCATTCAAGCTTGGCGTGCTCGGGTCGGCCGGCAATGCTCGAACCATCGCGGCGATCCTTGCCGAGCATCCGGGCATACCCGTCGTGCTGGACCCGGTGCTCGCCTCCGGCCGGGGGGACGCGCTCGCGGATGAGGGAACGCTGGAAATACTGCGCGGCGCGCTCCTGCCGCGCACGAACGTTCTGACCCCCAACAGCCTGGAGGCGCGCCTCCTTGCCGGCGCGGCGCCGGGCGCCGATCTCACCGGTTGCGCGCGGGACCTCACGAAGCTGGGCTGTCAGTACGTGCTGGTGACCGGCACGCATGAAACGGGCGCCGATGTGGTCAACACGCTCTACGACGCTCGCGGCGTCGTGCGCGAGGATCGCTGGCCGCGCTTGCCTGGGAACTATCACGGCTCCGGCTGCACGCTGGCCTCCGCGATCGCCGCCCTCCTCGCCCGGGGAACGGCGCTGGAACAGGCGGTCCGGCAGGCGCAGGAATACACCTGGAAATCGCTGGCGGCCGGATTCTCGCCGGGTCACGGACAGGCGATTCCCGACCGTTTCTTCGACCATCGATGAAGCTGCGCGGCCTGTACGCCATTACACCGGAACTCGCGGACTCTGCGACGCTGTTGCGCAGCGTGGCGCAAGCGCTCGAGGGCGGCATCTCGATGCTGCAGTACCGGCGCAAGGGCATGCAGAACGTCGACGAAGCGAAAGCCCTGGCGCGCATGTGCCGGGAGCGCGCCGTGCCGTTCGTCGTCAACGACGATGTCGCCCTCGCGATGGATTGCGGCGCCGACGGCGTGCATCTCGGGCGCGACGATGGCGAACTTGTGTCCGCCCGCGTGAAGTTGGACAGCGCGCTGGGCGGCAGGCTGCTCGGCGCCTCCTGTTACGACTCCCTGTCCGCCGCCCGCGCCGCGGTCGCCGCAGGTGCCGACTACATCGCGTTCGGCAGCGCGTTCGCTTCTTCGACCAAGCCCGCGGCCGTGCGCGCGCCGCTCTCTCTTTTCCAGGAGGCGCGCCCGCTCGGCGTGCCGCTGGTCGCGATCGGCGGCATCACGCTGCAGAACGCGCCGCAGCTGCTCGCCGCCGGCGCCGATTGCCTGGCGGTGATCTCCGATCTCTTCGACGCGCCGGACATCGCCGCGCGCGCGCGCGCCTACGGTAAGCTCTTCCAACCATGACCTCACGCAATGAATCCCTTTTCGAGCGTGCGCGGCAGCGCATTCCCGCGGGCGTGAACTCGCCGGTGCGCGCGTTCCGTGCCGTCGGCGGCACGCCGCCCTTCTTCGAGCGCGCCTCCGGGCCGCACCTCTGGGATGCGGACGGCAAGCGCTACATCGATTACGTCGGCTCCTGGGGGCCGATGGTGCTCGGCCACACCCATCCACAGGTGGTCGAGGCCGTGCAAGGGGCGGCAGCGCGCGCGCTGTCCTTCGGCGCGCCGACCGAAAGCGAGATCGATCTGGCCGAAGCGATCTGCCGCCTCGTGCCCTCGGTCGAGATGGTGCGCCTCGTCTCCTCGGGCACTGAGGCGACCATGTCCGCGATCCGCCTCGCACGCGGGCATACCGGCCGCAGCCTGATCGTGAAGTTCGAGGGCTGCTACCACGGCCATGCCGACAGCCTGCTGGTAAAAGCCGGCTCGGGCGCGCTCACCTTCGGCAACCCGAGCTCCGCCGGCGTGCCCTCCGAGAC